>NZ_JCACHA010000598.1:0-17864 GCF_059503625.1 Skermanella sp. | reverse complement strand
TTTCATCCCTAACCACTCTTCCTTGCGGCGGAGCCGCCGCTCCGCGTGTCGTGACGAACGCTTTCCCCCGCTTTGGCGCGGGGTGGTTGTTCTAATGGCCGGGAGCCTCCAAGGCCCACGGCACCGGAGATCGCCATTGCGGTGAACATACCTGTTTGTTCATGACCCAATCAACCGGCGCTCCCGGTTGAACCGGTACATAGTGTCGCAGGCTTATCGGAATTGATCCTGCTCAAAGACTATTGGATTCTACATACGCGTTCAGGAGCCCCGGCGTCAACTTGACGCAGCAAACAGAATAGTCTGATTTAGCTCGATTTTCGCGGGAATCCAGGCGTTGGCGTCTCACTGCGGTACTCGCGGAAAAAGCCTTTCCTAGGGATTATCCGGGAAACCGGAGTCCGAAGCGGCCATAACCTTTCCGACTCAGGAAGCGGCGTTCACTCGTGCTCACCGCCCGTCACGACCCGGCGTATGCGCTTCACGCCCGACCAGACCAGGAAGAGCACGACCGGCACGGCCAGCCCGACGGCCAGATCGGGCTCTATCGGAAGCCCGGCGCCCTTCAGAGCCTTTGCGACGTAGGAGACGATGCCGACCAGATAATAGCTGATGGCGACGACCGACAGCCCCTCGACGGTTTCCTGCAACCTCAGTTGCAGGCTGGCGCGCCGGTCCATGCTCTTGAGCAGGTCACGGTTCTGTTCTTCCAGCGCCAGATCGACTCGCGTCCGTAGCAGGTTGCTGGCGCGGGCAACGCGGGCGGACAGCGATTCCTGGCGCTTGGCGACTGCCTCGCAGGTGCTGACCGCCGGAGCCAGCCGCCGGGCCATGAACTCCGCGATTGTCTGCAGTCCCTCGATGCGGTCCTCCCGCAGTTCGGCGATGCGGCGCGCCACGAGGTCGCTGTACGCGCGGGCGGCGGTGAATCGGTACGTGGTCTCGGCCGAGGTCTGCTCCGACTCGGCCGCCAGCTTCGAGAGTTGCTGAAGAAGCGCCTGCTCGTCCTCCATCCGGGCGATGCGGGTCGCCTGCTCGGTCAGGCGCGCCAGTTCCGCCTCGATCGCGCGGACCCTGGGCAGCACGCCGCGTGCCAGCGGCAGGGCCAGCAGCGCCATCATGCGGTAGGTGTCGATCTCGACGAGGCGCTGGACCAGCCGGCCGGTCTGACGCGGTTTCATGCCGTGGTCGGCGACCACGAAGCGGCCGAAACCATCCGCATGTATCCGGAAATCGGTCCAGCCGGTAGCTCCGCCGCCGGCCATGCGAGAGCCGACGAAGCCGTCCGATCCGAACACGCCCTGCAAGCCTTCCGGCGTCGCCATCGGCGACTCGCTGTGGACCAGCGCCAGATGTACGCCCGCCAGCATCTCGCCCGCCATGCCGGCCAGCCAGTCCGGCGGCAGCGCCGCAAGCGCAGTTTCGGCGAAGCCGTCGCCGGCGCCGCTGGGCCGGAACACGGTATAGCTGCTGAACTCGGTATGCCGCTCCCACTTGATCCGGAACGTGCCCAGATCGGCGCTGTGGTGGGTGGCGCCGGGAGGGGGCGGCGCCACGCCAGCCCGCTCGCACAGCCGGGCGAAGTGGGCGCGGTCGATTTCCGAGTTCCCCTCCCCCGACAGCATGGCGAGATGGGTCACCCGCAGCGGGGACCTAAGACCCTCGGCCGGACGGGCATGCATCTCGTTCGCCAGCGATTCCCTCAGCGCATGGTCCTTCAGCGGCCGGTAGGCGGCGGCGAGCTTGGCGTTTGCGGTAGCGGTCACTGCGTCCATGTCATTTTCCATCGGCGTCGAATCAGGCGGCCGGCAAGGGGGTGCGGCAGATTATCCGGTTTGCCGGCGGAAGGCTCGCGACAACTGGGGCTGCCTCATAGCCCCTTCGGCTGACCGCCCGGCGATCATATGCGGTTGAATATGCAGGAGCGTTCCGGTAATGTTCCGCCCAAGCCAGCGGTCTCGACCCCTGGCGACCCGTAGCGGCGACACGAAGCTTCAACGTGCCAGATCGGTGACCTTCCATGACGCTCCCAACAATGTCCCAAGGCCCTTTACCTCAATTTTCCCTTTTGTCGATATTCACCGATGCGGCGCGGGTAACCCGCTCCCCGGCCAGCCATGCGGAGGCTTCTCCAAACGGTGTCGCGTCGGCGTTATGGCGTGCTATACAGGCGCCAAATCCGTATCTCGTGTGAATGTCGATGATGACCCGTTTGTCTCCTTCCCTGATCCGCCTGATCGCCGGGCCTTGTCTAGCGCTGACGATGGCCGCTGCCCTGTCGGCCTGCGCCTCGACCGAGGAGACTCCCTATGTGGAGCGTCCGGTCGAGACGATCTACTCCGAGGCCGCCGCCGCCATGGATCAGGAGCGGTTCAAGGAGGCGGCGCGGCTGTTCGACGAGGTCGAGCGTCAGCACCCCTATTCCCAATGGGCGACGCGGGCTCAGCTGATGTCCGCCTTCGCGCATTATCAGGCGTTGCAGTACGACGACGCCATCATCGCGCTCGACCGCTTTATTCAGCTCCATCCGGGCAGCGAGGACATCGCATACGCCTATTACATGAAGGGGCTCTGCTACTACGAGCAGATCACCGACGTGGGGCGTGACCAGCGGGTGACGCAGCAGGCCTTGGATGCGCTGGGCGAGTTGACCCGGCGGTTCCCGGAATCGCCATACGCCCGCGATGCGGCGCTTAAAATCGACCTGACCAATGACCACTTGGCAGGCAAGGAAATGGAGATCGGGCGCTACTACCTGCGCCAGGGTTACCAGAACGCGGCAATCGGCCGTTTCCGTACGGTTATCGAGAAATATCAGACCACCAGTCACGTGCCGGAAGCCTTGCACCGCCTGACCGAAGCCTATCTCGCCCTCGGCGTGGTGGACGAAGCGCAGGCTGCGGCGGCCGTGCTGGGGCATAACTTTCCGGGCAGCGAATGGTACGTAGACAGCTACGCCCTGCTGGTGGACGCGAATGTGCGGCCGGAGAGCAGCAGCAAATCATGGATCAGCCGGGCCTGGGCCTCGGTATTCTAAGGCGGCCCATGCTGGCGGCGCTGACGATCCGGGACGTCGTTCTGATCGAACGTCTGGCGCTGTCGCTCAATGCGGGGCTGTGCGTGCTGACTGGCGAGACCGGCGCCGGCAAATCCATCCTGCTGGACGCGCTGGGGCTGGCCCTGGGCGGACGCGGCGACAGCACGCTGGTCCGCCACGGCAGCGATCAGGCCTCCGTCACCGCCGAGTTCGACCTGCCCGACGATCATCCCGCAATAGCGCTGGTGCGCGAACAGGGCCTGGACGTCGAGGATACGCTGGTCCTGCGCAGGGTCGTGACGGCCGACGGCCGCAGCCGCGCCTATGTCAACGATCAGGCGGTCGGCGTCACGCTGCTGCGCCGGCTGGGGGAAACCCTGGTCGAGGTCCACGGCCAGTTCGACACCCACGGCCTGCTCAACCCGCAGACTCACCGATCCGTCCTGGACGCCTATGCAGGGCTGCAAACCTCGCTTGCCCAGGTCGGTGCGGCTTTCCGCGCGTGGCGGCAGGTCGAGGTGGCGCGCAAGGAAGCGGCGGTCGAGATCGGCCGGGCACGGGCGGAGGAGGAGTATCTTCGCCACTCCGTCGCCGAACTGGACCAGTTGGGCCCGCGCGCCGGAGAAGAGGAAGAGCTTGCCGAGACCCGCTCGGTGATGATGCACCGGGAAAAGGTGGTGGAGGCGATGAACGGCGCCTTCGCCGAACTTGCCGGGGAACGCGGCGCCGAGCGCGGCATGAACGCGGCCCAGCGGGCGCTGATGCGGATCGTCGATAAGGCGGGCGGACGGCTGGAACCGGTGATCGGCGCGCTCGACCGCGCCTTGGCCGAAGTCGCCGACGCGGTCGCGACCCTTCAGGCGCTTTCCAGCGACGAGGATCTCGACCCGCGCGGGCTGGAGAAGCTGGAGGAACGGCTGTTCGCCCTGCGCGCCGCCGCCCGCAAGCACAACATCGAGGTCGATAAGCTGGCGCTGCTGCGGGAGGACATGTCCCGCCGGCTCAACCTGATCGAGGACCAGGGCGATGCGCTGGAGCGGCTTGCCCGCGAGGCGGAGATCGCGCGCGAAGCCTATCTGGACGCGGCGAAGCGGCTGAGCGGCTGGCGCCGGGAAGCGGCGGCCAAGCTGGACGCCGCCGTGTCGAAGGAGCTGCCGCCGCTCAAGCTGGACCGGGCACGCTTCACGACGACGGTGGAACCGCTGGAGGAATCCGCCTGGGGAGCGGACGGCATCGACCGCGTCGCCTTCCTGGTTGCGACCAATCCGGGTTCGCCGCCGGGCCAGATCAACAAGATAGCGTCGGGCGGCGAGCTGGCGCGCTTCATGCTGGCGCTGAAGGTGGTGCTGGCCGCCGTCGGAACCGTGCCGACGCTGGTGTTCGACGAGGTCGATACCGGCATCGGCGGCGCCGTCGCCGCCGCCGTCGGCGAGCGGCTGTCGAAACTGGGTCGCGATCGGCAGGTTCTGGTGGTAACACACAGCCCGCAGGTGGCGGCGCGCGGCGCGCACCACCTGAAGGTCCAGAAACAGGCGACGGAGGAACGGGTGACGACCGAAGTGGTGGAATTGAGCGACAGACAGCGGCGGGAAGAGATCGCGCGCATGCTCTCCGGCGCCAAGGTCACCGAGGAAGCGCGCGCCGCCGCCGACAGCCTGATCGCGGGGCGCGCCTGATGACGGCTGCGGCACGCCAGGAGGCGGCGGGAGCGCGGCAGTCGCTGAGGGAACTGGCGGTGGAGGACCTGTCGGCCGAGCAGGCCGGTCAGGAACTGGCGGCGCTGGCGGCGGAGATCGCGCACCACGACACGCTCTACCACCAGCAGGACACGCCGGAGATCGCTGACGCCGACTACGACGCGCTGAGGCGGCGGAACGATGCGATCGAACTGCGCTTCCCCGAACTGAAGCGCGGCGACAGCCCTTCGCAGAAGGTCGGCGCGGCCCCGGCAGCCGGGTTCTCCAAGGTCCGGCACGCGGTCCCCATGCTCTCGCTGGGCAATGCCTTTGCCGGCGAGGACGTCGAGGAGTTCGTGCAGCGCATCCGCCGCTTCCTCAACATCAAGGAAGACGAAGCGGTCGAATTCGTCGCCGAACCCAAGATCGACGGGCTGTCCTGCTCGCTCCGTTACGAGCACGGCAAGCTGGTGATGGCCGCCACGCGCGGCGACGGCCAGGAGGGCGAGGACGTCACCGCCAATGTGCGGACCATCGGCGACGTGCCGAAGGAACTGACCGGCGCCGTCCCGGACGTGCTGGAAGTACGGGGCGAGGTCTATATGGACCGCGCCGAGTTCATGAAGCTGAACGAGCGGCGGGTCGAGAAGGGACAGCCGATCTTCGCCAACCCGCGCAATGCTGCGGCGGGCAGCCTGCGGCAGCTCGATCCCAAGGTCACCGCCGGGCGACCGCTGGGTTTCTTCGGCTATTCCTGGGGCGAAGTGTCGGAACCGCTGGGCAAGACCCAGTGGGAGGTCCGGCACCGGCTGAAGGAATGGGGTTTCCAGCCGAACAAGCCGTCGGAACTGTGCGACGGCACCGAGGCGCTGCTGCGCTACTACGATCAGGTGCAGGAACGGCGTTCCGGACTGCCGTTCGACATCGACGGCGTGGTCTACAAGGTCAACCGGCTGGACTGGCAGGAGCGGCTCGGTTTCGTCAGCCGCGCTCCGCGCTGGGCCATCGCACACAAGTTTCCGGCGGAGCAGGCGCAGACGCGGCTGAAGGCGATCACGATCCAGGTCGGCCGGACCGGAGCGATGACTCCGGTAGCGGAGCTTGAGCCGGTGACGGTCGGCGGCGTCGTGGTCAGCCGCGCTACCCTGCACAACGAGGACGAGATCGTCCGCAAGGACGTGCGGGTCGGCGATCTGGTCGTGGTCCAGCGGGCCGGCGACGTGATTCCGCAGATCGTCCAGGCTGTGATGGACAAGCGTCCAGCCGACTCCGAGCCTTACGTCTTTCCCGACCGCTGTCCCGTCTGTGGCAGTGCGGCGGTTCGGCCCGAGGGCGAGGTGATCCGGCGCTGCACCGGCGGGCTGATCTGCGACGCCCAGGCGGTCGAGCGGCTGCGCCACTTCGTCAGCCGCGATGCCTTCGATATCGAGGGTTTGGGCGAGAAGATCATCCGGGAGTTCTGGGACGAGGGCATGGTCCGCCGTCCCGGCGATATCTTCCGCCTGCGCGAGAAGGACGCGGCGAGCCTCACCAAGCTGAAGAACCGGCACGGTTGGGGCGCCAAGTCGGCGGAGAAGCTGTTCGACAGCATCGACGCCCGGCGCAACATCGGGCTGGACCGCTTCATCTTCGGACTGGGCATCCCGCAGGTCGGGCATACGACCGCCCGGCTGCTGGCGCGCTGCTACAGGACGTTCGAGAACCTGCGCGAGTCGATGGCCGCCGCACAGGTCCACGGGTCGGAAGCCTATGGCGAGTTGATCGGGATCGAGCAGATCGGGCCGTCGGTGGCCGATGACCTGCTCGGCTTCTTCGCTGAACCGCACAATCTGGAAGTGCTGGAAGACCTGCTGGCCGCCGGCGTGACGGTGCAGGAGTTCGTGCCGCCGAAGGTGCAGACTTCCGCTATCGCCGGCAAGACGGTGGTTTTCACCGGCACGCTGGAGACGGTTACCCGCAGCGAGGCGAAGGCCAGGGCCGAGACGCTGGGGGCCAAGGTTGCGGGGTCCGTTTCCGCGAAGACCGACTATGTCGTGATCGGGGCGGATGCCGGCAGCAAGGCGGCCAAGGCGCAGGCGCTGGGTGTTGCGACGCTGACCGAGCAGGAATGGCTGGAGCTGGTTTCGGCCCAGTAGCTCAATAGGTCGAGCGCTGCTCGAAGCTCTCGTCATGGGGGAAGGATGCCGGCGTGACGGCCACGCCGGCGACCTTGGCGAGAGGCGGTCCCTGGTGGCAGGCCTGGACCATATCGTCCACCTGCTCCGCCGGGCCGGCGAAGACTGCTTCGACCGTGCCGTCCCTGCGGTTGCGGACCCATCCGGCCAGCCCGCGCTTTCGCGCCTCGTCCACGGTCCAGGCGCGGTACCAGACTCCCTGGACCTTGCCGGAAATCAGGGCGTTGACGGCTTTTGTGTCGTTCATGGATTTCCTCCATGCTTGCCGGAAGACGGACGCCGCCAGCCTTCGAACAGGCCCATGGCGAAGGCGGCGTGGATGGCGAGGGGCGCTCCCCAGGCCACCAAGGGGAAGACGAACCACAGCCGGTCGGGGGTCAGGAAGAAGTTGACCGGAGCCAGCACGATCATCGCCGAGAAGTAGATAATCAGATGGTTCAGGAAACCGCGAAGACGGTTGCGGGCGGCGCGGCTGGTATCTTCGGGCGGCAATTCTGTCATGACAGTGTGATCGTTAGCTTGCTAATCAATGGCTCGCCGCCCGGAGGAAGTCGCGGATCAGGTCCGGGTCCTTGTGGCCGGGGCGGTCTTCGACCCCGGAGCTTACGTCGATCGAGGCGGCGCCGCTGATCGAGATCGCTTCGGCGACATTGGCGACGGTGAGGCCGCCGGACAGCATCCAGGGCTTCGACCATGTGCGGCCGGTCAGGATCGTCCAGTCGAAGGGAATGCCGTTGCCGCCGGGCAGCGCCGAAACCTTAGCGGGAGGCTTTGCGTCGAACAGCAACCTGTCAGCGACCTGGGCATAGGCCTCGGCGGCTGCCAGATCCTCGACCGAGGACACCTTGATCGCCTTCATCACCGGCATCGAAAACGCCGCCTTGATCTCCGCGATGCGGGCCGGGGACTCATCGCCGTGGAGCTGGATCAGGTCGAGCGGAACCTGGCTGACGACGTGCTCCAGGTATTCGTTGGTCGGATCGACGAACAACCCCACAGTACGGACGCCGGTCGGAATCATCCGCGCCAGTTCGGCCGCCAGCGGCGGGGCGACATGGCGGGGGGAGCGCTCGAAAAAGACCAGACCGACGAAGCGCGCTCCGCCCGCAAGGGCGGCGGCCGCCGCGTCGGGATGGTTGATGCCGCAGATCTTGACCTGAACGCTCATGCCAGTTCTTTCACGATGCTCCGCGCGGCGGAGGCCGGATCGGACGCCTGGGTGATCGGACGGCCGATGACGAGATAGTCGGCGCCCTGCTCCACCGCGTCGCGCGGGGTCATGACGCGCTTCTGGTCGCCGACGGCCGAGCCGGCGGGGCGGATGCCGGGGACCATCAGGACAAAGTCGGGACCGCAGTCGGCCCGCAATGCCGCCACTTCCGCCGGCGAGCAGATCACGCCGTCGAGGCCGGAGGACTGCGCCAGCGAAGCCAGCCGCCGCGCCTGATCGAGCACCGGGACGCTCTGGCCGACCGAAACGAGGTCGTCGTCGTCCAGGCTGGTCAGGACGGTGACGCCGAGCAGCCGGGGGCGCTGGAGGTCGGTCATCAGGGCCGCTTCGGCGGCGGCGCGCATCATGGCCGGGCCGCCGGAGGTGTGGATGGTCAGGAAGGTCGGCTGGAGCGGCAGCATCGCCCGGACCGCCGCCGCGACCGTATTGGGGATGTCGTGCAGCTTGAGGTCGATGAACAGCGGCAGCCCGATACCGGACACCACCGACCGGATCCCAGCCGGCCCCTGGCCCACGAAGAATTCCAGCCCCAGCTTGATGCCGCCTACGGTATCGGCGAGGCTTTCGGCCAGACCGCGCGCCGAACCTACTTCGGGCGTGTCGATCGAAACGAAGATGCGGGACGCCGGGGATAATGCCTGGGATGATATGGTCATATCTTTTCCAATACCGACGTGCCCTGCCCGGCCGCCCATGAAGTCAATGTCGGAGCTTCCGCCGGGTTTTCCAAGGCCGAAGCGAGCGCTTCGCCGAGAACCGGGCCGAACTTGAAGCCGTGGCCGGAGAACCCGGTCATCACCCAGCCCCGGCTGCCGACGGGTTCGACGATGAAGCGTTCCTCCGCCTCGCAGGTATAGAAGCAGGTGGCGGCGCTGGCTATCGAATAACGGTCCGGATCGGCCAGCCGGGCGCGGCCGAACGACCAGATCCGCTCCGCTTCCTCCAGCCCGGCGTCGCGGTCGCGGTCGGGATCGCCGGTCAGGGTGAAGCGGTGGTCGCCGATCTTCATGCCGGTCCCGGCGACGGGCGGGACGAGGTAGAAGCCGCAGTCCGGATCGATGTCGAGCACCATCGGGTGCCGCTCCCAGCCGGCGCGGAGATCGCCCGGTACGCTCAGATAGGTGATGACCTGCCGCGACGGCGTGACGCGGGCGGCGGCATCGGGCAGCAGCCGGCCGACCCAAGGCCCCGCCGCGACCACGACGGCATCGGCCCGGACGGTGCTGCGGTCGGCCAGATGGAGCGTTCCTGCGTCAGGATCGACCGCTTCGACCCGCATATGCGGGTGGATCGCGACGTTCCGTCCGGGCAGGTGATGGGCCAGCAGCTCGACGATCCGGCCGGCCAGCAGCACGCCGCCGCTTTCCAGGTGGAAGGCTTCGCGGATGCCCTCGCTTGCGATCAGCGGGAACTCGCGGCCGAGTTCCGGAGCATCCAGCCAGCGGACGCCGCGTCCAAGACCGGCCAGGGTGCGGGCGCTGTCGTGCAGCCACGCGGTATCGTCGGTGGAGGCTATGCAGAGCGTGCCGGTCTGGACATAGAGCGTCGCCCCCAAGTCGGCCCAGAGCCGGTCCCAGGCGGCATAGGCCTGATCGACCATGCGGGTATAGCCCGCTTCCGCGCCATAGGCATGGCGGATCAGGCGATGCTGATCGACCGAGGAGCCGAGCGGGTTGGGAACCGCGTACTGATCGTAGACGGTGACCCGGTGCCCCCGGCGGACCAGTGCCCAGGCGGTGGACAGGCCCATGATGCCGGCTCCGACGACGGCGACGTTCATGCCCATGGCAGCAGGTATCCTCAGGTGACTTCGACGGCGTATTGCGCGGCGGCGAGGTCTTCCAGAGCCGTCCCGACCGACTTGAACAGGGTGATCTGGTTGTAGAACCTTCTGCCCGCCCGGTCGCCGCGCGTCAGGTCGAACAGGTCGCCGGCCACGTCCTCCGCCGTGATCAGCCCGGCCGCCAGCGGCTGGGTCAGGTCGCCGGCCTCGCTCAAGGCGCCGTCGCGGGTGTCCACGAAGATGCGGGAGCGGGTGATGGCGTCGTCGTCGGCTTCGCGCATTTCCGGAGTGAAGCCGCCGACGAGATCGACGTGGACGCCCTCGGCCAGCCACTCGCCCCGGATCAGCGGTTCGCGCGACAGGGTGGCGCAGGACACGATGTCGGCGCCGCGCACCGCCCCTTCCAGGTCGGTGGTGGAGGCGACCTTGAGCCCGCGCCGGTTCAGCACGCGGGCCAGCCGGTCGGCCTTGGCGGGGTCGCGGCCCCAGATCAGCACTTCCCGGATCGGCCGGACGGTGGCGTGAGCCAGGATCAGGTGGGGAGCGAGCGCGCCCGTCCCGACCATCAGCAGCCGGCTGGCGTCGTTCCGCGCCAGATATGAGGCCGCCAGGGCGGAGGCCGCCGCCGTGCGCTTCACGGTCAGCGCCGGCCCGTCGATCATGGCGAGCGGCGCGCCGGTCTTGCCGCTCAGCAGCAGGTAGGCGCCCATGATCGAGGGCAGGCTGCGCGTCCCGTTGTCGGGGAACACGGTCACCAGCTTGATCCCGATATAGCGCCCGACCTGCCACGCCGGCATCACCAGCAGCGTCGCCGCGTGCTGGTCGAACGTCGGGATCGTGTGGTGATGCCGCACCGGCACGTCGCAGCCGGAGCGGAACATCTTCCGCAGCCGTTCGATCAGCGGCGCGAACTCCAGCGCTGCTTCGACCTCAGCGGCGCTGATCGTCCGCATCAGTATGCTTTGGCCGCTTCGATCCGCGGCAGGGCCGACGTGCTGCGGGCGGCGTCGTTCGACAGGGCCGGCAGGCTGTTGGCGGCGGCAAGGGTCTGCGCCGCTTCGGCCACGCGCTTCTCGGCGACGGTGCGCTGTTCGCGTTCGCGCGCCAGATCGCGTTCGAGCTGCGCCGCCTTGCGGCCCCGGACGCGGGCGGCAACGCGGTAGCGGCGGTCGGCGCCCCAGGCGACGAGGCCGCCGGCCAGGAAGCCCACGACCAGGGTCGTCAGCACGGCCACGTAGAGCGGCACGGTGATTTCGAACGGCAGCGGCCACAGGGCGAGATCGACGGGACCCCGGTTGGACACCGCGAAGGACACGATGACCAGGGCGATCGGAATGGTGATGATCCAGGACAGGTAACGCACGGGCTTCCTCGGGCTCTTGGTTCGCGATGGGGTGGCTTTGGCAAGCCGTCTTGCCAGACTGCCGTGGCCGGTTATGAACCCTTACTCCGTGTTCAGACGTTCGCGCAACTGCTTGCCCGTCTTGAAGAAGGGGATAAACTTTTGCGTCACGTGGACGCTGGCCCCGGTGCGCGGATTGCGGCCGACGCGGGCGTCGCGCTTCTTGACGGAGAAGGCCCCGAAACCGCGCAGCTCGACCCGGTCGCCGCGCGCCAGCGCCTCGGATATCTCATCGAAGATGGTGGTGACGATCTTTTCGATGTCCCGCTGATAGAGGTGCGGGTTCTGTTCCGAAAGACGCAGGATCAATTCAGACTTGGTCATAGGCCCTGTCTCTCCCCGGTTGCGCGGGTCACCCCTTGACGCGGAGCCGCATTGCCGCGCGCGACCGCCACGGTGCCATGGGGGCAGCGCCATCGTCAAGGTAAGTTGCTCTGATATAACAGTTTTGCCCGCAACTTTGCCCCGGGCCGGCCGGGTGAGGCGGAGGATGCGGGCATGGGGAGGGGATCGGCGGGCGGATTGAAACCTATGGCTGGGGGTATAGGCCGATAGCTCGGGACAGCCCGGTGATGACACCCCCTTCCCGGCCTTGAATGTCATCATTTGTCATCACGGGGCGGTCGGGGCGGGGCTTTGCGGCGTCACCCGCAAGCACCCTTCCGGTGGACTGGAGAGTGGACCGGTCCGATCATTGCGGTATTAGAGACATCCATCGCGTTGACTCCTCCGCATGCCGATTGTCCTGCCGATGCTGCCCGACGCATGCGTCCGGAAGTAGACTGTCTGAGGCGCCATGGGGTTATAGTACAAGATTCCTAGGCTTTCCAGTGACAGAGAATCTACGGGAGTGAAGGTAACGTTGCACGCTGCTGCGGAGGCATTGCAGCCGAACGGGACCGGAACACGGATGGATGGGATACCCAAGGATGGACACGGATGGGTCGGATAAACCGGAATGCCGGACGACCCACGAAACCTTCCAATCGAGCCAAGCCGGGTTCGCGACATGTGAGGCTTTTCCGTAATGGACGAAATCGGGCGGTGCGGGTACCGGCGAGTTCGACTTTTTTCGAGCAGCGAAGAGATTCCATAACGGCCCTGCCAACACAGGGTCGATAAAGAAGATGGCGAACCGACAGATTAATCCATTCTATGATATCAGTTTACATTTGATGCACATCCTATAAGTTAATCTCCATATGGAGGTTTTCATGAAGAAATTGCATGCATTATTATTCTGTTTATTGCCTTAGTTTTTACAGCATGCGTCGGTTTTAATTTAGTAGATTCACAAGAGACATTTTTAAAAACTGGACGTGTTGAGGCTGGCGTTTCTACTACTTGTCACTTTGTCTTCTCATGACTTGGAACAACAATCTTTTTGGATAGGTCAAAAAATGAAACTTGGCTTCCAATCGAAAAACGTTCTAGCGCTGACGCTCCTTTTCATGAATTGCGCACCGGCTTCATCAGCAAAAATGACGCCGAGTAAGGGAGATTCCGATAAAATCTTACAAGCATTAGGAAGCTTTCTGCCCCGTTCTTTAAAGTGTTTTTATGAAACCGGAGAGTATGTTGCCTCAACGATCGATAGCCTCAATCTTGATAAGGCAAATGGGGATTCGATAGATGTAATTATAAACTTCAAAGGCGGATTGACTGAAAATAATTATAAGATGACTCTAAGATTGAGAAAAAAGAATAATCTTATGTACGCCGATCCAATTTATGACAATGCCCTTTTTCCACCGAACCCAACCTGTAAATTCAGGAATGGTGCTGAGTAAATCAAATTTTTGGCGACATGAAGTCCCAACAGGGAGCGGCCTCCCGTTAGAATTACCTTGAACAAGGCGCATGCGACAGGTCCGCCGTTCACAGGCGGTGCGGGTCCGGCCAAAGGAATGCGCGGACGGCGACCTGACTTGTACCAGTGGCATCGAAGCTTGGCCGGTCTGGAGCGTTAAATGTCGGGCTGAAGAGGCCCGACCTACGCGAGCGTGCTCGTGTATAATGGCGTAAGCGCCGGCCGGAAGGATTGCGTGCCGTTGGTATTGGCTGGGGTGCTTCGTGGTGGTGAGGAAGATCGGTGAGCCTGCGATCCGCAGGGGCTTTGCTCGCCGGAAGAGGCTGATCCGATCTGTCGATCGGGGCTTGGAAGGATGCAGGGTTTGCGCGGCTCGGACGGAGCCGTCGTTTGGCAGCGGCAAGCGGCTAGAAGCCGCTTCTACGGTTGCCGAAGGTTGGCTGCGATGTCAGGGCGTCGAAGACTGATCGGTGGGGGTCGGTGCGCGCGGCGCTTTCAATCGCTCGCCTCCTGACTTTCTGGACATCGTCATCGAGAACCGGCGCGGACGACAAGGCCGTACCGTTTGGCGAACGGCTGTTCGCCGTGCCGATCTCGGCGCTTTGGCGGCAGGTGCTTGTGTCGGTCGCTTGGGGGGAGAATGGTGCCGGTTGTCAGATTTGAACTGACGACCTACCGCTTACGAAGCGGGTGCTCTACCACTGAGCTAAACCGGCGCCTGTCATTCAGGCTCGCCTCATAGCCGGTTCCGCCCGCCCGATCAAGTGCTTTCCGACCGGCGAATTTGGGTAACGGCATTTCGTTGCCAGCCGGGGCCGGCGGCACGGGTTCCGCCGCTGGGATTGGAAGCGTCTTCGGGGAAGTGCCGTGGCGGCAGCGGTGCAGCATTCCGGGGCGTCCGGTCTTTATACTTCCCTTATATCCGTTTAGTTCGCGTTTATAAAAACGGCGAAGATCCGCATCGAGATTTTATGCGGGCCGGGATTAACTTGCCATCACTCAAATTTTCCGGAGTTTCGGCCCAATGATGGACATCCTGTTCCTGATGACACTTCTGGCTTTCTTTGCCGCCTGCGACCGGCTGACCGGCGCGCTGGAGCGGCTTTGACGCCACCGGTTCCGATCGGAACCGACATTCCACCCCGTTCCTGAGGGAACCACCATGACATTCGATTTCGTCGTCGGCGCCGTCGCGGCCGCCGGGCTGCTGGTATATCTCGGGTTTGCCCTGCTGGCGCCCGAGCGCTTCTGACCGCAAGGACCCCTCACCCATGGATTCCTCCGGTCTCATACAGATCGTCCTTTATCTCATTCTGCTGACGGCGCTGACGCCCATCATCGGCGAGTACATGGCGCGCGTCTTCAGCGGCGGGAAGACGGTGGCTGCCACCGTGATCGGTCCGCTGGAACGCGGGATCTACCGCGTCTGCGGCGTCGATCCCGCCCGTGAGCAGCACTGGACCGGCTATGCCGCCTCACTCCTGGCGTTCAACCTGCTGGGCGTGCTGCTGCTCTACGCGATCCTGCGGCTCCAGGCGTTCCTGCCGCTCAATCCCGCCGGGATGACGGCCATGACGCCGGACCTCGCCTTCAACACGGCGGTCAGCTTCACCACCAACACCAACTGGCAGTCCTACAGCGGCGAAGCGGCGTTGAGCTATCTGAGCCAGATGGCCGGGCTGACGGTGCAGAACTTCGTGTCCGCCGCGACCGGCATGGCCGTGCTGGTGGCGCTGATCCGGGGTTTCTCCCGCCGCAGCGCCCGGACGGTCGGCAATTTCTGGGTCGATTTGGTGCGGGCGGTGCTTTACGTGCTGTTGCCCCTGTCGGTCGTCACCGCGCTGTTCCTGGTCTGGCAGGGCGTGCCGCAGAACCTCGACGCCTATGTCACGGCGGAGACCGTCGAGGGCGCACAGCAGGTCATCGCACAGGGTCCTGCCGCCTCGCAGATCGCGATCAAGCAGATCGGGTCCAACGGCGGCGGCTTCTTCGGCATCAACTCGGCCCATCCGTACGAGAACCCGACGCCACTGAGCAACCTGGTGGAAATGCTGCAACTGCTGCTGATCGCGTCGGGCCTGACCTGGACGTTCGGGCGCATGGTCGGCGATCTCCGCCAGGGTATCGCGCTGTTCGCCGCGATGGGCCTGATGCTGATGGTCGGCATCGGCGTCACCGCCTGGGCCGAGGGCCGGCCGAACCCCGCCATGGCCGCCGTTGGGGCCGACAGCTTGGGCGGCAGTATCGGCGGCAACATGGAAGGCAAGGAGGTCCGGTTCGGCATCGCCAACTCGGCGCTGTGGGCGGTCGCGACCACGGCGGCGTCCAACGGCTCGGTCAACTCGATGCACGACAGCTTCTCCGCGGTGGGCGGCATGGTGCCGATGGTCAACATGATGCTGGGCGAGGTGGTCTTCGGCGGCGTCGGCGCCGGCCTCTACGGCATGATGGTCTACGTCCTGCTGGCCGTCTTCATCGCCGGGCTGATGGTCGGGCGAACGCCCGAATATCTGGGCAAGAAGATCGAGGCGAAGGAGATCAAACTGGCGATGTTCGCGGCCCTGACGACCTGCTTCGGCATCCTGGTCTTCTCCGCCTTGGCGCTGGTCGTGCCCGCCGGTCTGGCCGGCATCCAGGAACCGGGGCCGCACGGGTTGTCCGAAGTGCTCTACGCCTACAGCTCGGCCACCGGCAACAACGGTTCCGCGTTCGGCGGCTATACGGCCAACGCGCCCTACCCCAACACGACGATCGCCCTGGCGATCCTGCTCGGCCGGTTCCTGGTGATCCTGCCGGTCCTCGCCATCGCCGGCGCCCTGGCGGCGAAGAAGAGCGTCCCGGCTTCCGCCGGCACCTTCCCGACCCATGGCCCGCTGTTCGTCGGGCTGCTGGTCGGCACCGTCGCGATCGTCGGCGGCCTGACCTTCTTCCCGGCGCTCTCCCTGGGTCCGATCGCCGAGCACCTGATGACGGGAGTTGTCCCATGATACACCGCAGTTCGGAAATCTCCCTGCTGGACGCCGGCATCGCGGCGCAGGCGGCCGGAGTCGCGTTCCGCAAGCTCGACCCGCGCGAACTGGTCCGCAATCCGGTGATCTTCGTGACGGCCGCCGCTGCCGTCCTGACCACCGTCCTGTTCGTCCGCGACCTCGTCACGGGCGTCCCGTCCCCCATCAGCCCGGCCACCGGCAGCGATCCCGCCGTGGTCGGCCAGATCGCTGCCTGGCTGTGGTTCACCGTGCTGTTCGCCAATTTCGCCGAGGCCATCGCGGAAGGCCGGGGCAAGGCGCAGGCCGCCAGCCTGCGCAAGTCCAAGACGGATACTCCCGCCCGCAAGGTGTCGTCCATCGACGGCGCCGGCGAACAGCAGGTCCCGGCGGCCAGCCTGCGCGCCGGCGACCTCGTCGTGGTCGAGGCGGGCGAGGCGATCCCCGGCGACGGCGACGTGGTCGCCGGCATCGCCACCGTCGACGAATCGGCCATCACCGGCGAGTCCGCTCCCGTCATCCGCGAGAGCGGCGGCGACCGGTCGGCGGTGACCGGCGGGACGCGGGTGGTGTCGGACCGCATCGTCGTGCGGATCACGGTCAATCCGGGCGAAAGCTTCCTCGACCGCATGATCGGTCTGGTCGAAGGCGCCAAGCGGCAGAAGACGCCGAACGAAATAGCGCTGAACATCCTGTTGGCCGGCCTGACCATCGTCTTCCTGGTCGTCGTCGTGACGCTGGAATCCTTCGCGCAGTATTCCGGCGTCACCCTGCCGGTGGTCTATCTGGCGGCCCTGCTGATCACCCTGATCCCGACCACCATAGGCGGCCTGCTGTCGGCAATCGGCATCGCCGGCATGGACCGGCTGGTCCGCTTCAACGTCATCGCCAAGTCGGGACGCGCGGTCGAGGCCGCCGGCGACATCGACACCCTGCTGCTGGACAAAACCGGCACGATCACGCTGGGCAACCGGCAGGCGGCGGAGTTCCTGCCGGTCGCGGCGGTCAACGAGCGCGAGCTGGCGGAGGCGGCCTTCCTCGCCTCCCTCGCCGACGACACGCCGGAAGGCAAGTCCATCGTCGTCCTGGCCCGGCAGAAGTTCGGCCTCCATTCGGTCGATCCGGTGATGTCCGGCTTCACCTTCGTCCCCTTCACGGCCCAGACCCGCATGAGCGGCGTCGATATCCCGGCGGCTGCGGGTGCGGTCTCGTCTTCCGGTGCGGGTGCCGGCTCGACCTTGACGCTGGACGATCCGACGTCGATCCGTAAAGGCGCCGTCGATGCGATCACCCGCCATGTCGGCGCGGATGGCAGCCCGCGCGACCTGAAGCAGATCGTCGAGCGGGTCGCCAGGGCCGGCGGCACGCCGCTGGTCGTAGCGAAGGGCGGCCGCGTGCTGGGCGTCATCCACCTGAAGGACATCGTCAAGCCGGCCATCCGCGAACGCTTCGCCACGCTGCGCGAGATGGGCATCCGCACCGTGATGGTGACGGGCGACAACCCGCTGACCGCCGCCTCCATCGCGGCGGAAGCCGGCGTCGACGACTTCCTGGCGGAAGCGACGCCGGAGCGGAAGCTTGAGCTGATCCGGAGCGAGCAGGCCGAGGGCAAGCTGGTCGCGATGTGCGGCGACGGCTCCAACGACGCGCCGGCGCTGGCCCAGGCCGATGTCGGGGTCGCGATGAACACCGGCACCCAGGCGGCGCGCGAGGCCGGCAACATGGTCGATCTGGAGAGCGATCCGACCAAGCTGATCGAGATCG
>NZ_JCACHA010000597.1:0-17976 GCF_059503625.1 Skermanella sp. | reverse complement strand
AACCGCATCGCCCTGTTCGGGCTGGTGCTGATCGCCGTCATCGTCGGGGCCGCCCTGTTCGCACCCTGGCTGGCGCCCTATCCGCCGAACGAGCAGTTCTTCGAAGGGCTGACGCTGGAAGGGGCGCCGCTGCCGCCCAACGCCGAGTTCTGGCTGGGGACCGACCAACTCGGCCGCGATTTGCTGTCCCGCCTGATCTATGGCGCCCGCACCTCGCTCGTGGTCGGCGTGCTGGCTAACGGCGTCGCCGTGCTGCTGGGTACGGTGCTGGGCGTCACGGCGGGCTATGCGCGGGGCGTGGTCGGGTCGGTCATCATGCGGTTCACCGACCTGATGATGGCGTTCCCGGCGCTGCTGCTGGCGATAGCGCTGGCGGCGATCTTCCAGCCGTCGCTGCTGATCGTGGCGCTGGTCATCGCCATGGTGAACTGGGTCCAGATCGCCCGCGTCGTCTATACCGAGACCACGGCGCTGGCCGAGCGCGACTATATCGAGGCCTGCCGGGCGCTGGGCGCCAACTGGCCGCGCATCCTGTTCCGCCATATCGTGCCGCATCTGGTGCCGACCGTGCTGGTCTACGCCACGCTGGGCATCGCCACCACCGTCCTGCTGGAAGCGACGCTGTCGTTCCTCGGCATCGGCGTCCGGCCGCCGGAGCCGTCCTGGGGCAACATCATCTACGAGAACCAGACCTATTTCGCGACGGCGCCCTGGCTGGTCTTCATCCCCGGCGCCGCGATCCTGCTGCTGGCGCTGGCGTTCAACCTTGTCGGCGATGGCTTGCGCGACGCGCTCGACCCGACCCAGCAGGGGCGGTGAGCGATGGCGGCTTATCTAGTGCGGCGGATCGTCCAGGCGGTGCTGATCCTGCTCGGCGTCACCTTGGTCACGTTCGTCCTGCTCTATCTTCTGCCGGCCGATCCGGCCCGTCAGATCGCGGGACGCTCGGCGACGGCCGCGACCGTGCAGTCGATCCGCCAGCAGCTCGGCCTCGACCTGCCGCTGTGGCAGCAATACCTGCGCTACCTGGGCAATCTGGTCCAGGGCGACATGGGCCGGTCCTACATCCAGCGGACGGGAGTGGCGCCGCTCGTCTGGAGCCGGCTGCCCGCCACGTTGCTGCTGATGGCCGGCGCCATCGTGTGCGAGCTGGTCATTGGCCTGGGAGCCGGCATCCTGGCGGCGGTCCGGCGCGGCAAGCCCGCCGATACGACCGTCATGGTGGCGTCGTTCCTGGGGGTTTCCGCACCCCAGTTCGTCGTCGGCATCCTGCTGCTCTACGTCTTCGCGGTCCAGCTCCAGTGGTTCCCGATCGGCGGCTACGGCACCTTCGCCCATCTGGTCCTGCCGGCCCTGACCCTGGGCATCCTGGGCGGCGGCTGGTACAGCAGGATGACCCGCAGTTCCATGGTCGATGTCCTGCGCCAGGACTATATCCGCACCGCCCGCGCCAAGGGAGCGGGCGAGCGCCGGATCGTCTTCATTCATGCTTTGCGGAACGCGGTGCTGCCGCTGATCGCCATGATCGGCCTGGACATCGGCATCTTCATGAGCGGCGCCGTGGTCGTGGAATCGGTGTTCGGCTGGCCGGGCATCGGCCAGCTGACCTGGCAGGCGATCCAGCAGGTCGATATCCCCGTAATCATGGGCGTCACGCTGACGGCGGCGGTCTTCATCGTGCTGGGCAACCTGCTGGCCGACCTGATAGCGCCACTCGCCGATCCGCGCATCAAGTTTCGATGAAAGTCGGTATCCAAGCGAACAACGAACAAGACAAACGGTGACAGGAGGCTTTCCGAACATGCGTACCCTGATGCTTTCAACCGCCCTCGCGGCGGCGCTGCTGTCCGCCACGGCGCTGACTCCCGCCATCACCGCTGCCGACGCCGCCGAGATCAAGAACGGCGGCACCATGGTCGTGACCTACAAGGACGACATCGCGACCCTGGACCCGGCGATCGGCTACGACTGGCAGAACTGGTCGATCATCAAGTCGCTGTTCGACGGGCTGATGGATTACGAACCCGGCACCACCACCCTCCGCCCCAATCTGGCGGAGAGCTACCAGATGTCGCCGGACGGCATGACCTACACCTTCAAGCTCCGGCCCGGCGTCAAGTTCCACAACGGTCGGGCGCTGACGGCCGAAGACATCAAGTACTCGATCGAGCGCGCCGTCAACCCGGCGACGCAGAGCCCCGGCGCCGGCTTCTTCGGCTCGATCAAGGGGTTCGAGGAAGCCGCCGCCGCCAACGGTACGCTGTCCGGCATCACCGTCGTCGATCCGCAGACCGTCAGGATCGAGCTGTCGCGCCCGGACGCGACCTTCCTGCACGTGATGGCGATCAATTTCTCCTTCGCCGTGCCCAAGGAGGAAGTCGAGAAGGCGGGCGCCGATTTCGGCAAGAAGCCGGTCGGTACCGGCGCCTTCAAGATGTCGGAATGGGTCTTGGGCCAGCGGCTGGTGCTGGAGCGCAATCCCGATTTCCACGAGAAGGGCCTGCCTCATCTGGACCAGATCACCTTCGAGATCGGTCAGGAGCCGACGGTGGCCCTGCTGCGCCTGGAGCGCGGCGAGGTCGACGTGCTGGGCGACCCGATCCCGCCGGCCCGCTTCCTGGAGGTCAAGAACAACCCCGCCAACAAGGACCTGATCGCAGTCGGGACCCAGCTCCATACCGGCTACGTCACCCTGAACGTGACCATGAAGCCGTTCGACGACGTCAAGGTCAGGCAGGCCGTCAACATGGCGATCAACAAGGACCGGATCGTCCGCATCATCAACAACCGCGCCGTGCCCGCGACCCAGCCGCTGCCGCCCTCGATGCCGGGCTACGCGCCGGACTACAAGGGCTACGCCTTCGATCAGGCCAAGGCGAAGGCGCTGCTGGCGGAAGCAGGATTCCCCAACGGGTTCGATACCGAAATCCTTGCCAACAACACCGATCCCAACCCGCGCATCGTGCAGGCGATCCAGCAGGATCTGGCCGCCGTCGGCATCCGCGCCGCCGTCAAGACGCTGGCCCAAGCCAATGTCATCGCGGCGGGGGGAGAGAAGGAGGGCGCTCCGATGATCTGGTCGGGCGGCATGGCCTGGATCGCCGACTTCCCCGATCCGTCCAACTTCTACGGCCCGATCCTGGGCTGCGCCGGCGCCGTGCCGGGCGGCTGGAACTGGTCGTGGTACTGCAACAAGGACCTGGACGCCAAGGCAGCCGAGGCCGACGCCATGGTCGATCCGGCCAAGAAGGAAGCGCGCGAGGCCGCGTGGCGCGACATCTACCTGAAGGTGATGGAAGACGCGCCCTGGGCTCCCGTCTTCAACGAACAGCGCTTCACCATGCACAGCGCCCGCATGGGCGGTCCCGACGCGATCTTCGTCGATCCCGTCCATATCCCGGTCAACTACGAACACGTGTATGCAACCGATGTCCAGTAATCACACCCCCGGCAACCATGGCCATGGCGCAGGCCATACCATCCACCGCCACTGCCACCACCACGGCTGGGACAACGGCTTCACCCCGGCGCTGACCATAGCGCCGGGCGAGACGGTCGAGTTCGAGACCGTGGACAGCTCCGGCGGCCAGCTCGGTCCCGACAGCACTCTGGCCGATCTCGCCAGGCTGGATTTCGGCAAGGTCAACCCGGTGACCGGCCCGGTCCGGATCGACGGCGCCGAGCCGGGCGACGCGCTGAAGGTGACGCTGGTCGGCTTCAAGCCGTCGGGCTGGGGCTGGACCGCCAATATTCCGGGCTTCGGCCTGCTGGCGGACCAGTTCACCGACGCGGCGCTGCACATCTGGAAATACGATGCCGCCGCCATGACGCCGGCCCTTTACGGTCCGGGGGGACGGGTGCCGCTCAAGCCGTTCACCGGCACGATCGGTCTGGCCCCTGGTGAGGCCGGCCTGCACAGCGTCGTGCCGCCGCGCCGGGTCGGCGGCAACCTGGATGTCCGCGACCTGTGCGCCGGGACCGAGCTGTACCTGCCGGTCGAGGTGGCGGGCGCCTTGTTCTCGGTCGGCGACACCCACGCGGCGCAGGGCGACGGCGAGGTCTGCGGCACCGCCATCGAGAGCCCGATGGACGTCACGCTGAAGTTCGATCTGGTCAAGGGCGCCAACCTCCGCTTCCCGCGCTTCACCACCAGCGGGCCGGTGACCCGGCACCTGGACGCGGAAGGCTACGAGGTCACGACGGGAGTCGGCCCCGATTTGATGGAAGGGGCGCGGGCCGCCGTTTCATCCATGATCGACCTGCTGACGGCCCGCCACGGCATGTCCGCCGTGGAGGCCTACATGCTGTGCAGCGTCTGCGGCGACCTGCGCGTCAGCGAGATCGTGGACATGCCGAACTGGGTGGTCAGCTTCTACTTCCCGCGCGTGGTGCTGTCCTGACGGCTCTGCTGGAAATCGAGGATCTGACCGTCAGCTTCGGCAGTTCGGGCGGCGGCAGGGTCACGGTGCTGGACGGCGTCGGGTTCACGCTCGACGCCGGCGCCGTGGTCGGTCTGGTCGGCGAATCCGGCTGCGGCAAGAGCGTCACCGCCATGTCGGTGATGCGGCTGCTGCCCAGCCCGCCCAGCCGGGTCGATCGCGGCGGCATCCGCTTCGACGGGACGGACCTGCTGTCGCTGGACGAGAACGCCATGCGCGACATGCGGGGCAACCGCATCGGCATGATCTTCCAGGAACCGATGACCAGCCTCAACCCGACCTTCACGGTCGGCTGGCAGATCGACGAGGCGCTCCGGCTTCACACCCGGCTCGGCCGGGCCGAGCGGCACGAGCGCTGCCTGGAGCTGATGCGGCTGGTCGGCATCGGCGCTGCCGAGCGCCGGCTGAAGCAGTACCCGCACGAACTGTCCGGCGGCCTGCGCCAGCGCGTCATGATCGCGATGGCGCTTGCCTGCGAGCCCCGGCTGCTGGTGGCGGATGAGCCGACGACCGCCCTGGACGTCACGATCCAGGCGCAGATCCTGGCCCTGCTGTCGGACCTGCGCGACCGGCTGGGCATGGCGATCCTGCTGATCACCCACGACCTGGGCGTGGTCGCGGAATACTGCGATCATGTCGTCGTGATGTATGCGGGTCGGGTGGTCGAGAAGGCCCCCGTGCGTCCGCTGTTCGCCAATCCCCGGCATCCCTATACGGCGGGGCTGCTCGCCTCCATCCCCAAGCTGGACAGCGAGCGGGGCATCCTGCCGACCATTCCCGGCATGGTGCCCAGTCCCGGCAACCGTCCGCCCGGCTGCCCCTTCGCCGACCGCTGTCCGAACGTGCTGCCGCGATGCCGGGTGGAGATGCCGCCGCTCGCCGGTGGCCCGGACGGCCACGCCTTCGCCTGCTGGAATCCCGTTTCATGAGTTCGACCTCCGAGCCCGACGACCTGCTTGCGGTCGAGAACCTGACCAAGCACTTCCCGATCAAGGGCGGCGGCGCGATCCATGCCGTCAACGGCGTCAGTCTGCGCCAGCGCCGGGGCGAGACGGTCGGCATCGTGGGAGAGTCCGGGTGCGGCAAATCCACCCTGGCGCGGCTGTGCCTGCGGCTGGTCGAGCCGACCTCGGGTGAGATCCGGTTCGACGGCGCCGACCTGCGCGCCCTGCCGGCCCGCGCTCTCCGTGCCAAGCGGCGCGACATGCAGATCATCTTCCAGGACCCCTACGCCTCGCTCGATCCCCGGATGAGCGTCGGCGACATCATCCGGGAGCCGCTGGACATCCACGGCATCGGCACCCGTGCCGAACGCCTGCGGGAGGTGGCGGGTCTGCTGGAAAAGGTAGGCCTGCCCCCGGACGCCGCCCGGCGCTACCCGCACGAGTTCAGCGGCGGGCAGCGCCAGCGCATCGGCATCGCGCGGGCCATAGCGCTGCGGCCGAAGCTGGTGGTCGCCGACGAGCCGGTCTCGGCCCTGGACCTGTCGATCCAGTCCCAGGTTCTCAACCTGATGGTGGCGCTGCGCGCCGAGCTTAACCTGTCCTACCTGTTCATCTCCCACGATCTCGGGGTCATCCGCTACATCAGCGACCGGGTCGCGGTGATGTATCTGGGCCGGATCGTCGAACTGGCCGACGTCGACCAGCTCTACGCCGATCCGGCGCACCCCTATACGCGGGCACTGCTGTCCGCCATCCCGCAGCCCGATCCGGAACGGCGCCGGGTCCGCGCCGTCCCGGCCGGCGATCTGCCCAATCCGGAATCGCCGCCGCCCGGCTGCCCCTTCCATCCCCGCTGCCCGAACGTGATGGACCATTGCCGGAGCGTGGTTCCGGCGGAACGGAATATCGGGACGCCCGACCGGCCGCATCTGGTGAGCTGCCACTTGTACGACCCGGCGCCGACGAACGCCTGAGCCAAATTTTGCGTTCATTGGTTAAAAAATGCTTGACGACATCCATAGTGGACGTTCACCATTATCGCATAGAGATCGAAGAAACCGGTCCTAAACTCCCAAGTCAAAACCGTACTGCGGGGCCTGAAGGCACCCTATCCGGAAGTATGCCATAGAATAAGGCCGGTTGCCTGTTTGCCGGGCAGAAGTCCTGTTCATGCGAGTTCCATCCAACCTTTAGGTCTGGAGGACGAGATGAGGATGCAGAGCGCTCCTCTCGAACCATCGCTATGGTTCGCGACGGCCAGGGAAGCTCCCGCCACATTTTCCCTTGAGGAAAGGGTGGAAGCCAGCGTCTGCGTGATCGGCGGCGGGTATACCGGCCTCTCCACCCCCCTGCACCTGGGCGAGCGCGGCGTCGATACGGTCGTGCTGGAAGCGGCGCGGATCGGGCAGGGCGGTTCCGGCCGCAACGCCGGGCACTGCACGCCGACCTTCCATTTCTACGAGATCCCGACGATCCGCAAGATGCTGGACGAGCCTTTCGCGTCCCGCCTGATCGAGCGGCAGGCCAACGGCGCCAATCTGGTCTTCGACATCATCAGGCGCTACGGCATCGACTGCGAGGGCGTCCAGACCGGCTACATCCAGGCGGCCCATGCGCCGAGCGTGCTCGGCAAGCTGGAGCGGCGCTGCCGGACCTATCAGGAGAACGGCAAGCAGACCCGGATGCTGGACCGCGACGAGACCGAACGCCTGACCGGATCGCCACGCTACTTCGGCGCGTGGTTCCATCCCGAGGGCGGCCACATCAACCCGCTGGGCTATGTCCGGGGACTGGCGCGGGCGGTGATGTCGGTCGGTGGCCGCGTCTTCACCGACTCGCCCGTGACCGCCGTCGTCAAGGAAGGTGCGCGCTGGAAGGTCGAGACGCCGACGGGTTCGGTCGTGGCCGACAAGGTCGTCTGCGGCACCGGCGCCTATACCACCGGGTTCTGGCCGGGGCTTCAGGATAGTTTCGCGACGCTGGGCGTCGCCGTGATGGCGACCCAGCCGCTTGGCGACAACCTCCGCAAGGTCATAGCGCCGGAGAACAACACCGTCGTGGACAGCCGCGGCGATACGATGATCTACAAGTACGACGGCGAAGGCCGGCTGGTGACTTCGGCCTTCGTCGAAGGCAGGCGCGGCGGCGACCTCGAATACACCAAGAACCTGATGCGGGAGAAGCTGCAATGGCTTCTGCCGCAACTGCCCGAGGTGGACTGGCAGTACTACTGGTTCGGCGCCCTCGACATGCAGCGGAAGACCATTCCCCGGCTGTTCGACCTGGCGCCCGGCGTGGTCGCGTCGCTGGGCTATTCCGACCGGGGCGTGCCGACCGGGACCATGATGGGAACGGTGCTGGCCGACTGGGCGATGGGGGTTCCGGCAAAGGACCTGGCATTGCCGCTGGAGCCGCTGGCGTCTGCGCCCTTCTACATGAAGGTGGCCCCGCGCCTGTTCCTGTCCTGGTACCGCTTCCGCGACCAGCGGATGGCGCGGCGCGACGGCATCAGTCCGCCGCCCTTTTGACGATTTAATTCTCACTGCTGAACGGTTGCCAATTCCATGCCTGACCGCCATCTAGACTTGCCGCTACCGACACTCGCGAAAGGCTGCTTCCGACATGAGCATCGGCCGGGCCAACGGGTCGCGCGTCACGCGCCGGACACCGGGAAATCCCCAGGCGCCGAAAACGATCGACTATTCCAACGTCGATTTCGACATCTTCGGCGATCTCCTGAGCTTCTATGTCCGGACTGTCAACATCCTGGTCAGCCGCGATCTGGACGAGCAGACGGAGGAACTGGCGATGGCCGGCGGCACCGGCAAGATATCGACCCTGCTGCTGGTCGGCGCCAATCCGGGCTTGCGTCCTTCCGTGCTGGCGCACTTCATCCTCAAGGACCGCTCGGCCATGGGCAAGCTGCTGGAGCAGATGGAGCGGGCCGGCTTACTGGAGCAGAAGGTGTCGTCAGCCGAACGCAGGGCGCGGGAGCTTTACCTGACGCCCAAGGGCAGGGCGCTGGCGCAACAGGTCCGCGAGGTAGCGCGGCGGCAGTCCGACGACTTCTTCTCCGTCCTGACCGACGAGGAGCAGGACTCGCTGCTGCGCATCCTGCGCAAGGTCTACGAAAGCTACGTCGACAAGGTGCCGTCTCCAGCCTGACCGGAGCCGCCGTCATTCTCATGCAGGGGAGCGTGCGATGAGCGGTCCCCAGGTAGACACGGTGGCGCCAACCGATCAGCTCCCGGATGAGGCCGAGGTGGTGATCGTCGGCGGCGGCATCATCGGCACCAGCACGGCGTTGTTTCTGGCGCAGCGCGGCGTCTCGGTGGTGCTGTGCGAGAAGGGCCATATCGCGGGCGAGCAGTCCAGCCGCAACTGGGGCTGGGTCCGGAAGACGCGGCGCGACCTGCGCGAGATCCCCCTGGTCATCGAGAGCCTGCGCCTGTGGGAGCGCATGAACGAGACGGTGGAGGCCGAAACCGGCTTCCGCACCACCGGCATCCTGTTCGCCGCCGAAACCGACGAGGACGTCGCCCGCTGCGAGACGTGGCTCGACTACGCCCGGCCCTATCAGCTCGACGCCCGGCTGATCTCAGGTGCCGAGCTGGACAGGCTGATGCCCGGCGGGTCGAAGATGTGGAAGGCTGCCCTCTACTCGGCATCCGACGGCAGGGCCGAGCCACAGAAGGCGGTGCCCGCCGTGGCGCTCGCGGCCCGGCGGGCGGGGGCGGTGATCCTGACGGATTGCGCGGTGCGCGGGGTCGAGCGGACGGGCGGGCGGATCTCCGGCGCCGTCACAGAGCGCGGCACCATCCGGTGCAAGTCGCTGGTCGTGGCGGGTGGTGCCTGGTCGCGGCGCTTCGTCAGCGATTTGGGTCTCCGGCTGCCGCAATTGAAGGTGCGGGCCAGCGTGGTCAGGACCGCTCCGCTGGACGGAGCGCCGGAGACGGCGCTGTGGTGCAAGGACGCGGCGTTCCGCAAGCGGTTGGACGGCGGCTACACCATCGCCGACGGCTTCGCCAACGTGGCCCCGATCACGCCCGATAGCTTCCGCTTCTTCAACGACTTCCTGCCGGTGATGAAGATGGACTGGGAAGCCCTCAAGCTTCGCTTGGACGGCCGCTTCGTCCAGGAATGGCGGGAGGCGGCGCCCGTGCCGCTGGACCAGATATCGCCTTATGAAAAGGTCCGGGTGCTCGACCCCGAGCCCGACAGCCGTTTCACGCGCGGCGCAATCGCCAGTCTCGCGCGCCGGTTCCCGGCCTTCAACAACGCCAGGGTCGTGCAGGAATGGGCCGGCATGATCGACGTGATGCCGGACGTGGTGCCGGTGATCTCGGCGGTGGACGAGGTGCCGGGTCTGGTGATCGCGACCGGCTTTTCCGGCCACGGCTTCGGCATCGGTCCGGGGGCGGGACGGCTGGTCGCCGACATCGTCATGGGCACCAGCCCGATCGTCGATCCGACGCCGTTCCGCTTCTCCCGCTTCACTGACGGATCGCGGCCGCAGCCGGTATCGGGGATCTGAGCGGCGGGCCGGCTCAAGGGTTCGATTAAAGGCGCTTCAACAAAAACAGGAGGGCTTCACACGATGAGCGGCAGTTCCGATGAAAACGGTACCGATAGTTTTCTCAACCCGACACGCCGCCAGTTGCTGGTGTTCGGCCTTGCTGGCGCCACGGCGGCCTGGATGGGGCCGAAGCTTGGCTGGGTTCCCGGTGCCGAAGCGGCGGGACCGCCGGCCAAGCCGACCGGTCAGGCGATCGTCGGCCTGTCGCAGGAGCCGACGGTGTTCAACCCGCTGATGCTTCACATCGAAGTGGACGAGGCTGTCTACTTCAACCTGTTCAGCGGGCTGTGGCGGGTCGATCCCAAGGGCAACTTCACTCCCGATCTGGCCGCCGAGATCCCGAGCCTGGAGAACGGCGGTATTTCCGCCGACGGCCTGACATGGCGGATCAAGCTGCGCGACGGCGTCAAATGGCACGACGGGACGCCGTTCACCGCCGAGGACGTCAAGTTCAACATCGAATTGATCAACAACCCGAATTTCCGCGCCGGCCGCCGCGCCGGGCACGAACTGGTCAAGGACATCAAGGTCGTCAGCCCGACCGAACTGACATGGCGGATGGAGAAACCCTACGCGCCCTATCAGGCGATCCTGTCCTGGACCTTCTTCGTGCCAAAGCACATCCTGGGGAAGGAAGCCGACCCCAACACCTCGTCCTTCAACAACAAGCCGATCGGAACCGGGCCTTTCAAATGGGTCGAGCGCGTCCCCGGCGACCACATCACGCTGGCGGCTAACGCCGACTACCACGGCGACGGTCCGTACCTTGAGCGGCTGGTAGTCAAGTACATCCCGGACATGACCGTGCTGTACACCCAGTTCCGTACCGGCGACATCGACTATATCGGCCTTCAGGGCATCAGCCCGGACCACTACGACGAGGCCAAGGGGCTGGCGCAGCGCGACGTGATGCCGGTGCCGCAGCCCTTCATCGAGAACATCGCCTTCAACCTGGGCCTGCCGGTCTTCCAGGACCGTGCGGTGCGCGAGGCGCTGTACTACGGCATGGACAAGCAGAGCATCATCGAAGCCATATATTACGGGCTGCCGAAGGAGTCGGAGTCCTTCCTTCCCGCCCAGTCCTGGGCCTTCAACCCCGACCTGCCCAAGCACAGCTACGATCCAGCGAAGGCGAGGAAGATCCTCGACGATGCCGGCTGGGTCGTCGGATCGGGGGGCGTGCGGGAGAAGAACGGCGTCCGGCTGGAGTTCGTCAATTCGACCACCGCCGGCAACCATGTCCGCGAACAGGCGCAGCAGTTGCTCCAGCAGAACTGGATGGAGATCGGCGCCAAGATGTCGATCAGCAACCTGCCCGCCGCCGTCATGTGGGGCGAGTACTGGATGATGTCAAAGTTCGAGACCGCCATGGTCGGCATCGGCTTCATGATCGGGCCTGATCCGGACGCCACCGACTTCTTCGCCAGCCGCTCGATCGGCGCGCAGGGCGGGGCGGGGCAGAATACGACCCAGTACGCCAGCAAGGACGTCGATGCCCTGCTTCAGGAAGGGGCCGCGACCGTCGATCAGGACAAGCGGAAGGCGGTCTATCAGAAGATGCAGGCCGTAACACGCCACGACCTGCCGTACTTGCCGATCTTCCAGTACGCGATGGTCTCCGGCACCAAGACGGGTCTGGCCGGCTTCACGCCCAACGTGAACGTCCAGGAGAACTGCTGGAACGCCAATACCTGGTATTGGGCGGGCTGACGTTCGGAGAACTTCTGAAATCAACGTTCCGGTAGGTCTGCCACTCTACTCGTCGTCATTCGTCATACCAAGACTTGATCTTGGTATCTCCTGGCGAAGACTTGACGGTTGCCATGAGGCTTTGCATTGACGTCTTCATGAGCGCCGACGCTGGGAGATACCAAGATCAAGTCTTGGTATGACGGACTTTTCAAGTCCGGGTTTGACGAGACGCGAGTCATAGGCAACGGGATCGTTCAGAAGTTCCGAAGACCAGCTTCGATCGCTTGTGAAATAGGCCCCGACATTTTCAAATGGAGGCCGCAGACGTGGCAAGATTCATTTTCGGCCGCGTGGTCCAGAGCCTGATCCTGCTCTGGCTCGTGTCCATGATCGGCTTCGGGGTGCTGCATCTGGCGCCCGGCGGGCCGCTGGCCCAGTTCGCGCTGGTGCCGGGCATGTCGCAGGCCGATATCGCGCGGATCGCGGCTCAGATGGGCCTGGACCGCCCCCTGCCCATCCAATACTGGGAATGGTTCACCCGCCTGCTGCTGGGCGACTGGGGCAATTCGTACCGCGACAGCCAGCCGGTGCTGGCGGTGATCGGCTCCCGCCTTGGGGCGACGCTGCAACTGATGGTCACGGCGACGCTGATCGCCATCGTGCTCGGCGTCTGGATCGGCGTGATGGGTGCCATCCGGCGCTACTCGGTCTTCGACTATCTGGGCACCATCGGCGCGATGATCGCGCTGTCGATCCCGACCTTCTGGTTCGGGCTGGTGATGATCTACCTCTTCTCGGTCAAGCTGGGCTGGCTGCCGTCGGGCAACCGCTCCACCGTCGGCGACGGCTCGTTCCTGGACTACGCGTATCACCTGATAGCGCCGTCGATCGTGCTGGCCCTGGTCGAGGTCGCGGTGTGGAGCCGCTACATGCGCTCCTCCATGCTGGACGTGATCAACCAGGACTTCATCCGCACCGCCAGGGCCAAGGGCCTGCCGGAGCGGGTCGTCCTGTTCCACCACACGATGCGGAACGCCCTGCTGCCGATGATCACGCTGGCCGGGCTGGAACTGCCGGTGCTGCTGAGCGGCGCCCTGGTGACCGAGACCGTCTTCACATGGCCCGGAATGGGCCGGCTGTTCCTGGATTCGCTGGGCTACCGCGACTACCCGGTGGTGATGGGCATCTTGATGTTCTCGGCCGTGCTGGTGCTGGTCGGCAACCTGCTGGCCGACTGCTTCTGCGCGCTCGCCGATCCGCGCATCCGGCTGGATTGACCATGGAGGAAAATAAGCGATGATGGTCAAGGCCGTCGACTACCTCGAGGAAGACCCCGTTTTGACGGCGGTCAAGCAGCCGCGCTCGGCCAACCGGGCGTGGCAGCGGTTCCGGCGTCACCGGCTCGCCATGTTCGGCGTCTTCATGATCGTGCTGCTGGTGCTGGCGACGGCGGTCGGACCGCACCTGATCCCGTTCGACGACCTGTTCATCGACATCCGGAACCGCTTCGCGCCGCCGCTTACCGGCGCCCATGTGCTGGGCACCGACCCGCTCGGCCGCGATCTCGCGGCGCGGCTGCTGATGGCGGGGCGAATCTCGCTGACCGTGGGCTTCGCGGCGATGGTGATCAGCACGATCATCGGAACGGTGATCGGCGTGGTGGCCGGGTTCTACGGTCGGATCGTCGGCACCGTGCTGATGCGGTTCGTCGATGCCATCCTGTGCTTCCCCACGATCTTCCTGGTGCTGGCGCTGGCGGCCCTGATCAAGCCCAGCGTCGTGACGATCACGCTGATCATCGCGGCGACCGGCTGGATGGAAGTCGCCCGCGTGGTCGAAAGCCAGATCCGCACCCTGCGGGAGCGCGACTTCGCGACCGCCGCCCTGATGATGGGAGCGTCCGACCGCTACATCATGTTCCGCGAGCTGATCCCCAATGCCATCGGCCCGATCGTGGTGGCGGCGACCCTGTGCATCGCCCGCGCGATCCTGATGGAAGCCTATGTCAGCTTCCTCGGCTACGGCATCCAGCCGCCGGCTGCCAGCTGGGGCAACATGCTGAACAACGCCCAGCAATATCTGGGCTCGGCACCATGGCTGGCGATCTTCCCCGGTCTGATGATCACGCTGGCCGTGACCAGCTTCAACTTCATCGGCGACGGCCTGCGCGACGCGCTTGACGCCCGCCTGGATGTTTCGTGATGGCCGCTGACATGGATGCCTCGTCCGTTCTGGATGTCCGGAACCTCGCCGTCTCCTTCAGGACCGACCGGGGAGAGGTACCGGCCGTCCACGACGTCTCGTTCACGGTCAAGCCGGGGGAAACGCTGGCGCTGGTCGGGGAATCCGGCTCCGGGAAAAGCGTCACCAGCCTCGCCGTCATGCGCCTGACGCCGCCGGCGCCGCAGGCGAGCCTCACCGGGTCGATCCTGTTCCGGGGACGCGACGGAACGGTGCGGGATCTGGCGGCCCTTTCCGAGCATGAGATGCAGGCGATGCGCGGCAACGAGATCTCCATGATCTTCCAGGAGCCGATGACTTCGCTCAACCCGGTCCATCGGATCGGCGACCAGATTGCCGAGGCCGTCCGGTATCACCGCAAGGTGGACCGACGGGCTGCCCTGGACCGGGCGGAGGAACTGCTGGTGCTGGTCGGTATCCCCGAGCCGCGCAAGCGCCTGAAGTCCTACCCGCATCATCTGTCGGGCGGGATGCGCCAGCGGGTGATGATCGCGATGGCGCTGGCCTGCGACCCGAGCGTGCTGATTGCCGACGAGCCGACGACCGCCCTGGACGTCACGGTCCAGGCGCAGATCCTGGAGCTTCTGAAGGAGCTTCAGGAAAGGACCGGGATGGCTGTCGTCTTCATCACCCACAACCTGGGCGTCGTGGCCGAGATCGCCGACCGGGTGATGGTCATGTATGCCGGCCGCATCGTCGAGCGCGGCGGCGTCGTGCCGCTGCTGAAACACCCGCTGATGCCCTATACCCACGGGCTGCTGCGCTCGGTTCCCCGGCTGGAACTGGCCGCTTTCGGGCAGTCAAAGCTGGAGGCGATCCGGGGCAACGTTCCCGATCCGACGCGGATGCCGCAGGGCTGCTCCTTCCACCCACGTTGCGACCACGCCGAACTGGGCCGGTGCGACCGGACGATCCCCATCCTTGAGGAGGCTGAGGCCGACCATCTGGTGCGGTGCCACCGCTGGCGCGCCATAGCCTCCGTGGAGGCCTGAAGACCATGACCATGGCGATGGACGATAAGCACGGCCCGATCCTGGATGTACGTGGATTGAGCAAGACCTATTCGGTCGGCGGCGGGCTGTTCGGCCGCAGCCACCAATCGGTCAGGGCCGTTGATGACGTTTCCTTCCAGATCCGCCGGGGCGAAGTGCTGGGGCTGGTCGGAGAATCCGGGTCGGGCAAGAGCACGCTGGGGCGGACGGTGCTTCAACTGACGGAGCCGACCTCCGGCAGCGTCCTGTTCAACGGCGTCGATCTGACCCGGCTGAACCGACGCCAGTTGAAGCCGCTGCGGTCGAAGATGCAGCTGATCTTTCAGGACCCGTTCGCTTCCCTGAACCCGCGCATGACGGTCGGCCGCATCCTGGGCGCTCCCCTCCAGATCCAGAAGTTGCGGCTGTCCAGGGCGGAGCGGGACGAGCGCGTCGTGGCGGCGCTGGGGGCGGTAGGATTGACCGAACACCACCTCGACCGCTATCCGCACGAATTCTCCGGCGGCCAGCGCCAGCGGATCGGCATCGCGCGCTCGCTGGTGATGGAGCCGGAGTTCCTGGTCGCGGACGAGCCTGTTTCGGCGCTGGACGTCTCGATCCAGGCGCAGATCGTCAACCTGCTGCTGGAGATCAAGCGCAAGCTCGACCTGACCATCCTGTTCATCACCCATGATCTGGCGGTGGTCGGCCATATCTCCGACCGGGTCGCCGTGATGTATCTGGGCCGCATCGTGGAACTGGCGGACACCCGCGCCGTCTTCTCGGCCCCGCGCCACCCCTATACCGAGGCGCTGTTCTCCGCGATCCCGACGCTGGACCCGACGGTCAAGCGAAGCCGCATCCTGCTGAAGGGCGATATCCCAAGCCCGCTCGATCCTCCCTCCGGCTGCGCCTTCCGCACCCGCTGCCGCTATGCCCTGCCGGCCTGCGCCGAAGCGGTCCCGCCACTGCGGGAAGTCGGGCAGGGCCACCTGTCGGCCTGCATCCGCGACGACCTGAACCTCGCGGCGCCGCTCGCCGCATGAGCGCCGCTCTGCCGGGATTGGCATAACTGTTATCGGAGGACAGACAGTTCCGCCTAGCCACCCCCTGCCGTTAGCATTCATCCAACGACAGGGGGTTTACAGAATGGCTTGGCGTATCGGTGTCGATTCCGGTGGTACCTTTACCGATGTCTGCTTGTTCGACGACGCGACGGAACGTGTCGAGGTCTGGAAAGTGCCCTCGACGCCGGACGATCCCTCCCGCGGGATCGCGGCGGGGGTCGAGGAAGGCATTGCCCAGGTCGGGGCCGATGCCGGGGACATCGCCTATTTCGGGCACGGCACGACGGTCGGCACCAACGCGCTGATCCAGCATCGCGGCGTCCGCACCGGCCTGATCACAACAGACGGCTTCCGCGACCTGCTTGAGATCGGCCGCCAGAAGCGGCCCGACCTCTACGATCTGCAAGCAGACAAGCCGGAAATGCTGGTCAGCCGGGAGATGCGGATCGAAGTGCCGGAGCGGGTCCGCTACGACGGCTCGGTGGAAACGCCGCTCGACGAGGAAGCGGTGCGCGCCGCAGCCCGGCAGTTGCGGGCGTCGGGCGCCAAGGCGGTCGCGGTCTCCTTCCTCTACAGCTTCGTGCGCGGCGACCACGAGGCGACCGTGCGCCGCATCGTGGAGGAGGAATTCCCCGAGGCGTTCATCTGCACTTCCCATGAAGTGGCGCCGGAGTTCCGCGAGTACGAGCGGATGTCCACCGCCGTCGTCAACGCCTATCTTGGCCCTGTCATGCACGGCTATATCGAGCGTCTGGCGAAGCGCCTGGACGAGCTGGGCGTCAAGCCGAAGCCGCACCTGACGCAGAGCAACGGCGGCGTCATCAGCTTCAAGGCCGCCGCCGAACTGCCGGTCCGCACCGTTCTGTCAGGCCCCAGCACCGGCGTCGTAGCCGCCCAGGTGATCGGCCAGGTGGCCGGTTTCCCCAACCTGATCACCTTCGACATGGGCGGCACCAGCAGCGACGTGGCCTTGCTGGCGAACGGCCAGTGCCGGCTGGCGAGCGAGGCCGTCGTCCACGGCTATCCGATCAAGGCCCCCATGCTCGACATCCACACCGTCGGCGCTGGCGGCGGCTCCATCGCCTATGTCGACAGCGGCGGTCTGCTGAAGGTCGGACCGCGCAGCGCCGGGGCCGATCCGGGACCGGTCTGCTACGGCAGGGGCAACGAGGAGCCGACCGTCACCGATGCCAACGTCGTGCTCCAGACGCTCAACCCGACGCATCTGCTGGGGGGCCGCATGGCCGTCCGCCAGGATCTGGCGAAGGCCGCCATCGGCCGGCTGGCCGAGAAGCTGGGCATGGACACGATGGCGACCGCCCAGGGCATCCTGTCCGTCGTCACCGCCAACATGGCGAAGGCGATCCGGGTCATCAGCGTCCAGCGCGGCCACGACCCGCGCGACTATACCCTGATGGCGTTCGGCGGCGCAGGTCCGCTGCACGCGGCGCGGCTGGCGCGCGAACTGGATATGACGCGCATCCTGGTGCCGCGCAATCCCGGCATCCTGTGCGCCATGGGCCTGCTGCTGACCGATCTTAGGGCCGACTTCGCGGTCACCCGCCTGACCGTGGTCGGAGCCGAGGCCGTCGGCGACATCGAAGCGGCCTTCCAGGGCCTGAGCGGGCGGGCGGAGGAATGGTTCGTCGGGGAGGCGGTGCCGGCCGCCTCCCGTCAGATCACCCGGACGGTCGACATGCGCTATGCCGGGCAGAACTACGAACTGGCGGTGGCCCTGCCCGACGGACCCGTCACCCCTGCCACGCTGGATGCCCTGGTCGAGGGCTTCGAGGCCGCGCACAAGCGGATGTACGGCTTCATCGCCGAAGGCGAGGCGATCCAGATCGTGACGTTCCGGGTCGAGGCGACCGGGCTGGTCGCCAAGGCCTCGTTCAAGCCCCGGCCCGACGCCGGTCCCGACGCGTCCGGCGCCATCATCGGCAAGCGCGACGTCTGGCTGCCCGAGGCAAACGGCATGGTGTCGTGCCCGATCTACGACCGGTCGAAGCTGGACGCCGGCAACAGGATCGTGGGTCCGGCGATCGT
>NZ_JCACHA010000596.1:6965-18026 GCF_059503625.1 Skermanella sp. | reverse complement strand
CTCATGCCGTAGGTCGGTCTAGAGCGAAGCGGCAGCCGACATAGACGCGCCTGCTAGTCGGCTGCCGCTTCGCTCTAGACCGACCTACGGGGAACGGGAATCTGCCCAGTCAGCCTCAGGAGACTTCCGTTTCGGGGATCGTTGACTGATGGAAATACTAAGTGCGCTTTTCGCATTCCTCTATCAGGCGGGGGACGCCTTCGCGTTCCTTGTCCTGGCGGCGTGCGGGCTGGCGATCATCTTCGGCATGATGGGCGTCATCAATCTCGCCCATGGCGAGTTCATCATGTGCGGCGCCTATGTCACCGTCTTCGCCGTCCGGGCAGGGTTGCCGCTGCCGCTCGGCATCGCCTGCGGCACCCTTGCCGCCGGCCTGGTCGGCATCCTGCTCGAACTGCTGGTCGTGCGGCACCTGTACAACCGGCCACTCGACACCATCGTCGCGACCTGGGGCATCAGCCTGATCGCGACCCAGGGCGTGCTGATCCTGCTGGGATCGACGATGCGCGGCGTCGGGACCCCGCTGTCCAGCTTCACCTTCGGCGACTATTCGTACTCGCAGTACCGGCTGGTGCTGATGGCAGCCGCCGTGGTCGTGCTGGTGGCGCTGTACCTGATCTTCAACAAGACGCGGTTCGGCGTCCATGCCCGCGCCACGATCCAGGTTCCGCATATGGCGGAGGCGCTGGGCGTCAACACGCGCCTGATCTACTGCCTGACCTTCGGCCTCGGCTCGGCGCTCGCCGGTTTGACGGGCGGGCTTTATGCCCCGACCATGACCATGGTGCCGTCGATGGGCGCCACCTTCATCATGGAAGCTTTCGTGACCGTCGTCGTCGGAGGGGCCGACGTGTTCCTCGGCACGGCGCCCGCCGCTGCGGTACTCGGCGTCATTAAGGCGGCGATGACCTCGTGGCAGGGCCAACTGGCTGGCCAGATCAGCATGCTGATCGCCGTCATCGTCGTGATCCGCGTCCTGCCCAACGGGATTTCCGGCTGGCTGCTGAGGGAGCGCGGCTGATGCTGGCAAAGGCGAACAAGCTTCTCAACGGGCCGCAGACGATGGGCCGGGGGCCTGCGTTCTGGACCGGCTTCGTCGTGGTGGTGCTGGCGGCGGCGGCCTATCCGAGCTTCACGGATGGCTGGACCGTCGGCAACACGGTCTACTTCTTCAACTGGATCTTCATGGCATTGGGCCTCAGCCTGATCTGGGGCTACGGCGGTGCGCTATCGTTCGGCCAGACGGCCTTCTTCGGACTGGCGGGCTATGCCTACGGCGTCCTGACGCTCAACTACGGCAGCGACTACGGCTTCACGATCCTGGCCGTCGTGATCGCCGTGGCGGTGTCGGCGGTGTTCGCGGCGGTGCTCGGCTACTTCCTGTTCTTCGGCCGGATCAGCGGCGTCTTCCTCGGCATCGTCACGCTTTCGGTAACGCTGGTGTTCGAGCGGTTCATGGCGCAGACAGCCGGGCCGGAATGGCGGATCGGCGAAGCCCGGCTGAATGGCTTCAACGGCATGACCGGTATGCCGCCGCTGACCATCCCGTGGTTCGGCGGCGACATCGTGCTGTTCCCCGACGTGCAGCTCTACTACGTCATCCTGGCGCTGCTGGTCGTGGTCTATCTGGGCCTTCGGATTCTCGTGAACTCGCGGTTCGGCAATGTCCTGGTGGCGATCCGGGAGAATCCGGAACGGGCCGAAATGCTGGGCTACGACGTCCGCAAGTACCAGCTCATCGCCTTCATCATCGGCAGCTCGCTGGCGGGGTTGAGCGGCGTTCTCTACACCTCCTGGGGGCAGTACATCACGCCGTCCAGCATGGGCCTGACGGCGGCGGCGCTGCCGGTGGTCTGGGTCGCAGTGGGAGGACGCAGCGATCTGACCGCGACGCTGGTCGGCACCTTCGCCGTGCTCAGCGTCTTCCAGACCCTGACCATCTACGGCAGCCAGTACGCGCTGGTCGTGATGGGCGCGCTGCTGGTCGTCGTCGTGCTGTTCGCCCCCCAAGGCCTGATCCCCGGCATCGCCGGCCTGTCCCGACGCCTGAGGGGAGCCCGATGACCGCACTCCTCCAGACCATCGACCTGAACAAGCGCTTCGGCGGGCTTCGCGTCACCAACAACGTCAACTTCGAACTGAACGAGGGGGAGGTCCACTGCCTGATCGGCCCCAACGGCGCCGGCAAGAGCACGCTGTTCCGCCTGTTCCTGGGGGAGCATTCCCCGTCCAGCGGACGCATCCTATATGCCGGCGAGGACATTACGCACCTCAAGCCGTTCCAGCGCATCCGCAAGGGCATCAGCGTCAAGTTCCAGGTGCCCGGCATCTTCGCGGCGCTCAGCGTCCGGCAGAACCTGACCATTGCCCTTCAGCACCATCTGGAAGGGGCATCGCTGGACGAGGAGATCGCCCGCCTGCTGGAATTCCTGCGGCTGACCGCCTCGGCCGACATGCAGGCGGCCAGCCTCAGCCATGGGCAGAAGCAGTGGCTGGAAATTGGCATGGCGATCAGCCTGAAGCCGCGCCTGCTGCTGCTGGACGAACCGACCGCCGGCATGTCGCCCGACGAGACCTATGAGACGGGCGAGATGGTCCGCGCGCTGAACGCCGACGGCGTCACCGTGCTGGCGGTCGAGCACGACATGGCCTTCGTCCGCCAGATCGCCCAGCGGGTGACGGTCCTCCATTTCGGCCAGATCTTCGCCCAGGGCACGGTGGCGGAGATCACCGCCAACGACGCCGTCGCCGAGATCTACTTTGGACACGTCGATCATGATGACTGACGCGCACACCAACGGCTCCCTGCTGGCCCTGTCGGGATTGCGATCGGGCTACGGCGGCAAGCCCGTCCTGCAAGGGGTCGAACTGACCGTGGAGCAGGGCACCATCGCGGCGGTGATCGGGCGGAACGGCGTCGGCAAATCGACCCTGATGAAGACCCTGATCGGGCTTCTGCCTGCGATGGACGGGGCAGTGACGTTCGAGGGCCGCGACATCAGCGGCCTGAAACCGCACCAGCGCGCCCATCTCGGCATCGGCTACGTGCCGCAGGGCAGGGAGGTCTTCCCCCGCATGACCGTGGAGGAGAACCTGAAGGTCGGTGAGATGATCCACGGTGCGAAGAAGCCCGCCGACTATGATCGCGTCTACGATTTCTTCCCGATCCTGCGGGAACGGCGGAAACAGCGGGCGGGCACCATGTCGGGAGGCCAGCAGCAGCAGCTTGCCATCGGCAGGGTGCTGGTCGGCAGTCCGTCGCTGATCCTGCTGGACGAGCCGTCGGAAGGCATCCAGCCCAGCATCGTCCAGGAGATCGCGCGGATCGTGGTCGAACTCAACCGGTCGATGGGCATCACCATCGTCTTCGTCGAGCAGAACCTGGAGATGATCCGGGCCATGGCCCGGCACTGCTACGTCATGGACAAGGGCCGGATCGTCACGGAAGTGGCGCCTGAACAACTGAACGACCGCGAGACGGTACGCCGTTATCTCGCAGTCTGAGTTTCAATACTGAATACCAACCTGCGGAGGAATAAAGAATGTCCTGGCTGGAAACATCCATCATGGCCAAGCGGGGCGTCGCCGGCGGCAAGGAAACGTCGCGCCAGAAGATCACGATCGAGCAGCAAGGCAAGTTCCACTACGTCTACGGTCCCTATGCCGAGCCGGTGATCGAGGTCGAACCCGGCGCGGTGGTCGAGGCGGAAACCCACGACGCGTTCGAAGGCAAGATCAAGTCGGAAAGCGACATCCCGTCCGAACTGCTGAACGTCCCCTACCTGAACCCGCAGACCGGGCCGGTCTACGTCAAGGGCGCGAAGAAGGGCGACTGCCTTGCCGTCTACATCCACTCGGTCAAGCCGCGCGGACCGCAGCCGGTCGGCACCACCTGCCTGATCAAGGAATTCGGCGGTCTGGTCGGCACCACCAGCACGGCCCTGCTGAACAAGCCGCTGCCGGAGAAGGTCAAGAAGGTCAACGTGGACGAGAACGGCGTCTACTGGAGCGACCGCATCACTCTCCCCTATGAACCCTTCATCGGCACCATCGGCGTTTCGCCGGAGATCGAGGCGATCACGTCGCTTCAGCCCGACTATTACGGCGGCAACATGGACCTGCCGGACGTGGCGCCCGGATCGGTGATCTACCTGCCGGTCCAGACCGACGGCGCGCTGCTGTATGTCGGCGACTGCCACGCGATCCAGGGCGACGGCGAGTTGTGCGGCGTGGCATTGGAGATCCCCTCCACCACCACGCTCCAGATCGACCTGATCAAGGACCACAAGATCGCGTGGCCGCAGCTTGAGACCGAAGACATGTTCATGACGATCGGCAGCGCCCGCCCACTGGAGGACGCCGCCCGCATTGCCTATCGCGAACTGGTCCGCTGGTCCGCCGCCGAGTGGGACATGGACGAACTGGAGGCGTATATGCTGATCACCCAATGCGCCAAGGTGCGGCTCGGCAACATGGTCGATCCGAAATACACGGTCGGCGCCTCGGTCGCCAAGAAGTACTTCCGTTAGGTCTCGATAGTTCCGGCGGCGAGTGTGCTGCTCGCAGCCGGAGTTGCCAAAATCAAACCAAGGGCTGGAGAGCTTGATCTATGAGTAAACTTTTGCCGCGTAGGTCGGTCTAAAGCGAAGCGGCAGCCGACAAGCAGGCGCGTCGATGTCGGCTGCCGCTTCGCTTTAGACCGACCTACGGCAGGAGCGTCCTCATCGATTAACTTCTTCGGACCTTGGCATCACAGGGAGGCGTCGAATGGATCTCGGATTGAAAGGCCTGCGGGCCGTCGTGACCGGCGGGACCAAGGGCATCGGTCGCGCCATTGCGGAAACGCTGGCGGCCGAAGGGGCCGACGTGGCGATCTGCGCGCGCCATGCCGACGACGTCGATCAGACGGTGGCCGCCTTGAAGTCCAAGGGCGTCAATGTCATGGGCCGGGCGGTCGATGTGGCCGACGGGCCGGCGCTGGCGGCTTGGGTTGCGGACGCGGCGGTGGAACTCGGCGGCATCGACATCGCCGTTTCCAACGTCAGCGCCCTTGCCATCGGCACCGACGACGAGAGCTGGAAACGCGGCTTCGACATCGACATGATGGGGACAGTCCACCTGGTCAACGCCTGCATGCCTCATCTGGAAAAGAGCAAGGCGCCGTCCATCGTGACGATTTCCAGCGTTTCCGGACGGGAAATCGATTTTGCCGCCGGACCGTATGGAGCCTTCAAGGCGGCGCTGATCCACTATACGCAGGGGTTGGCGTTTCAGCTTGCCGGCAAGGGCATCCGCGCCAACTCCGTCTCACCGGGAAACACCTATTTCGAAGGCGGCGTCTGGAACCAGATCAAGGACGGCAATCCCGAACTTTACGCCACGGCCCTGGCGCTCAATCCGACCGGACGCATGGGCACGCCGCAGGAGATGGCCAACGCGACCGTCTTCCTCGCTAGTCCCGCCGCCAGCTTCATCACAGGGACCAACCTCGTCGTGGATGGCGCGCTGACCAGGGGAGTGCAGTTCTGATGATGATGATCTAACGGATACGTCCGTCAGTTTAATGTCATTTTCCAGAAAAATGTGCAAAAAGAAGGCCGCCTTTGCAGGCGGCCTGAAGTCTAGGGAGGAAACGCCCAAGAAGGCGTATGCGGCATGGTGACCGCACTGCAATAACTGCCTCAAGGCCGTTTGGTTCAATGAAAAAAGCGCAGAGAGCAATCTCTGCGCTAAATTTTTTAAGAGGAGCCCGGCATAAGCCGGGTTCCCAGTCTTTAACCGTGGCAGTCTAATTAAATTTTACCGCCACCGGCCTTTGCAAGTTCGTCGTTGAGCATTTTAACCATGTCAGCATTCGCTGCCGCCGAGTGCTTTTCGATAACCGGCTTGGCCTTTTCGCGCAGCTTGGCGATCTCATCGGCCGGCAGCTCGGTCACCTGCATGCCAGCCTTCTTCAGCTCGGCCAGCGCTTCCTCGCTCTGGCTGCGCGACACCTTGCGCTGGAAATCGCGCGCTTCGGAAGCCGCGTCCTGGATCACCTTCCGCTCGTCCTCGTTCAGCTTGTCCCAGGCTTTCTTGGACATGATCACGATCTGCGGATTGTAGATGTGGTTGGTGACGGTCAGGTACTTCTGCACCTCGAACATCTTGGCGGAAACGACGTTGCTGAACGGATTTTCCTGACCGTCGACCGTGCCGGTCTCCAGCGCGGTGTAAAGCTCCGGATAGGGCATCGGCACCGGGTTTGCTCCGAGCGCCGTGAACAGGTCGATGAAGACCGGCGACTGGAGAACGCGGATCTTCAGCCCGGCAATGTCGTCGGCCTTCGCCACGGGACGGCGGTTGTTGGTCAGGTTACGGAAACCAAGTTCCCAATAACCCAGACCGACGACACCCTTGGCGGGGAGGGCTTCCGCCAATTTGGTGCCGAACGGACCGTCCATGACGGCATCCGCCTGCTGGGGCGTCTGGAACATGAAGGGAAGGTCGACCAGCGAGAAGTCCTTCGACACGCCGCTCATCAGGCCGGCGTTCATGACGGACATCTCGACCGTCCCGCCCTGAAGGGCGGAGAGCGTCTGGACGTCTCCGCCCAGCGTCCCACCGGGGAAGAGCTTGATGGTGATCTTGCCGCCGCTCTTCTCCTTCACCAGGTCGGCGAACTTCTCCATGCCCTGCACCTGGGGATGGCCCTTCTGGTTCTGCGACGCGAACTTCAGGGTGTGGCTGTTGATCTCGGCTGCGGCGGGCTGTGCCAGGATCAGCAGGCCCGGAAGGGCCAGGGTGGCGGCGAGCCTGGAGAAGCGGTTGGACATGGTCTTTCTTCCTCCTGTGGAAACGTTGTTTTCTTTGGGGGTGCGGCTTAGCGGCCGGAGAAGAAGGCCGCCGGAACAGTGACGAGCGAGGGGAACATCACGAGCAGGAACAGGACGAACAACTGGGCCAGCATGAAAGGCCAGACACCCTTGACGACATCTTCCATGCTGATCTTCGCCACGCCGGCCACGACGTTCAGCACCGTACCCACAGGCGGAGTGATCAGACCGATCGCGTTGTTCATGATGAACAGCACGCCGAAATAGACCGGGTCGATGCCCGCTTCCCTGATCACCGGCATCAGCACCGGCGTCAGGATCAGGATGGTCGGGGTCATGTCCATCGCGGTGCCGACGACGACCACAAGAGCCATGATCGCCAGAAGCAGAAGCGTCGGGCTGTCCATAAGTGGTTCGAGCAGTTCGGTGACCAGGCTCGGCAGGTCGGCGACGGTGATCATCCAGGCGGAGACCATCGCGGCTGCCACCAGGAACATGACGACGGAGGTGGTTTTCGCGGCGGTCAGGAAGACATCGTAGAGATCGCTCAGCTTCAGCTCGCGATAGATCACCGTCGCGACGAAGAGCGAGTAGACGGCGGCCACGACGGCCGCTTCGGTCGGGGTGAAGATACCGAACTTAAGACCGAAGATGATGATCATCGGCAGCAGAAGCGCCCAGAAGCTCTCGCCGAAGGCACGGATCATGTCCTGCTTCGATGCGCGGGGCGGCGTGGTGAGTTTTTCCTTGCGGACGACCAGCGCCCAGGCGACGACGAGCGACAGGCCTAGCATGATGCCGGGCACGATGCCGGCCAGGAAGAGCTGGGTGATCGAGACGCCGCCGGCGACGCCGAACATGATCATGCCGATGCTGGGAGGAATGACCGGCGCGATGATGCCCGCCGACGCCACCAGGCCGCCGGAACGCGCCTTGTCGTGGCCCGCCTGCACCATCATCGGGACCAGCAAGGCGGACAGCGCCGCCGCATCGGCGACCGCCGACCCGGACAGGCTGGCCAGGATGACGGCCGCCAGAATGGCGACGTAGCCAAGCCCGCCTCGGACGTGACCGACCAGGGTCATCGCCAGCTTGACGATGCGCTTGGACAGGCCGCCGACGTTCATGATCTCGCCGGCCAGCATGAAAAAGGGAACGGCCATCAGCGGGAAGCTGTCGGCGCCGTTGATCACGTTCTGCGCCACGATCTGGGCGTCGAACAGATCCATGTTGTACATCAGCGCCACGCCGCAGATCAGCAGCGCGAAGGCGATCGGCATGCCGAGCGCCATGGACCCCAGCAGGGAGCCCAGGAAAATCGTAATCACCATTTCCGGTGTCCCTTACTTCTTGGCTGCGGTCGCGGTGAGTGCCTGAGGCTGACCGTGGTGTTCGATCATCTCTTCAAGCTCTTCGAGTTCCTCTGAATCGCGGACCATGACCAGATCGGCGTCGGTGGCCTTTCCGGTGGCGACGAGATAGAGGTTGTAGCAGAGGATCGCCAGGGCCGAGACGCCGAAGACGACGCCGACGCCGTAGAACAGGCCCATCGAGAACCCGGTCGCCGGAGCGGCGACGTCGATGTTGATCAGCGTCTGCGCCCAGCTGCCGTCGAGCATCAGCCAGGACACGTAGATCATCAGCACATGGCTGACGACCAGACAGATCTTCTTGCCCACGCTGGGCAGGCGGCGCACCAGCATGTCGACGCCGAGATGACCGTGTTCCCGCAGGGCCACGATGGCGCCCAGGAACGTCAGCCAGACGAACAGCAGGCGAGAGATTTCCTCCGACGCCGTGATGCCCATGTTGAAGCCGTACCGCAATACGACGTTGCCGAAGACCAAAACCACCATCGTCGCCAAACAAAGCGTGATAATGATCTTCAGCAACGTGAAATAGCCGTCGACTATTTTGTTCATTGTCCCCTCCCTCCGAATTCGGAACTTGCCGGCTGGCCGGCGTCTGCACGGCCCTCTATAGGGCGTGAATACCAGCCTATACAGCGCAGTCTACATTGATAGGAAGTGTCTGCGCATGCGTTCCGCATCTGGCTCGATGCCGGTAATAAGCTGAAATGCCCCGACCGCCTGAAAGACCGCCATTCCGCCGCCGTCCAGCGTCCGGCACCCAAGGCCGCGGGCGACTCTTAGAAGCTCGGTCTCCAGCGGGAAATAGACGATTTCGGCGACCCAGAGCGCCGGATGCAGCAGCTCCGCCGGCAGGGGCATGCCGGGAAGCTTAGCCATGCCGGTCGGGGTGCAGTGGATCAGCCCGTCGGCCTCGGCGACCGAACTTGCAAGGTCGGTCCCGGCGACCGCCCGGCCCGCGCCGAAGCGCGCCGACAGGTCGGCGGCCAAGCCGGCGGCCCGGGCGCTGTCCATGTCGAAGATCGTAAGCTGGCCGACACCGAGGTTCAGTGCCGCATGGGCGACGGCGGCGCCGGCTCCGCCTGCGCCGAGTTGGACGGCCCGATCGCGCTTGACGTCGGGCAATCCCCGTTTGAAGCCTTCGGCGAAGCCCCACCAGTCGGTGTTGTGGCCGTAGCTTCGGCCGTCCTTGAAGACGACGGTGTTGACGGCGCCCAACTGACGGGCATCGTCGGACAGCTCGTCCAGCAGGGGGATGATCGCCTGCTTGCAGGGATAGGTGATGTTGAGGCCGTTGAAGCCCATCCGCTTCGCGGCGGTCAGCAGCTCGGGCAGGGCTTCGACGCCCAGGCCAAGCTTGTCGATGTCGATGATCCTGTAGACGTAGCGGACGCCCTGCTCTGCGCCTTCGCGCTCATGCATCGACGGCGTGCGGGACGCCTGAATGCCGGACCCGATCAGGCCAGCCAGAAAGGCTGGTTGGCTCGACGTATCTGTCATGACATTCACGCTCCAAGCCGCTTGGCGAGGTGCTGAAGGGCCAGCGGATAGCCGTGGGTCCCAAAGCCGCAGATCACCCCGGCCGCGACGCTGGAGACGTAGGAGTGATGCCGGAACTCCTCGCGCCGATGGATGTTTGTAATATGCACTTCCAGGATGGGGCAGGTGCAGGCGGCAAGGGCGTCCATCACGGCGACCGAAGTATGGGACCAGCCGGCGGGATTGATCACGATGGCGTCGGCGGTTTCGCGCGCCTCGTGGATCCAGTCGATCAACTGGAACTCGGCGTTGGTCTGCCGGAATTCGATCATGAAGCCGAAATCGTTTCCAACCCGCCGGCATTCGGCTTCCACGTCGGCAAGGGTTTCGCGTCCGTAGATCTCCGGCTGGCGCTTGCCGAGCAGGTTCAGATTGGGTCCGTTGAGGACGAATATGGTGTGTGCCATTGAAGTGCTCCAGGCTGAGCAGCATGGGCTTAGCGCTACGGCACGCCGGAGAATTGTCCCGGCTGTCTGCTGGCCGTCGCGGCTAGATGGTCCTCCCAAACCGCCTGTTTTTTTTCTTGCGACAAAATGAACGGACTGGTACGTTCGTGTCAAGCAGAAATGTACGAACTGGTACGTTCATAAAAATCGGGTAGGCGGTTCTCGTCCGAATGGGAAGCCGGAAGCCCTGATCGCGGAGGAGGAAACGATGGTCGAAGAACCGTCATGCGTGTTCGGACGAACACGAAGCCGACGCAGCGTCATTTTCCAAGCAGTCAAAACAGCGGCTTCCGGTCTTCTATAGATTGGAAAACGCAGTCATTCCGACCGCTCGCCAGCGATGCGCGTTGGAAACCCGTCCCCGGACCCCTTCCAGACCAGCGACGCAAGTGGATTTGACGACTATGACCGAACAGCATTTCTCCTTCGCCAAGTCGATCGCCACCGTATCCCTCAGCGGCACCTTGCCGGAGAAGCTGGAGGCGGCAGCCGCCGTCGGGTTCGATGGGGTGGAAATTTTTGAAAACGACCTGCTGACCTATGACGGGTCGCCGGCCGATATCAGGCGGATCGCCGAAGGCCTGGGGCTGGCGATCACCATCTTCCAGCCGTTCCGCGATTTCGAGGCTATGCCCGAGAATATCCGCGTACGCAACCTCGATCGTGCCGAACGGAAGTTCGACATCATGCAGGCGCTCGGCACCGATCTGGTCCTTGTGTGCAGCAACGTACAGCCCAGCGCCATCGACGACGATATCAGGGCGGCGGCCGATCTGGCGGAAATGGCGGAGCGGGCATCGCGGCGCGGCCTGCGCGTCGGGTACGAGGCGCTGGCCTGGGGCCGGCATGTCAACACCTGGAAACACGCCTGGGCCATCGTCCAGAAGGCCG
>NZ_JCACHA010000596.1:0-6955 GCF_059503625.1 Skermanella sp. | reverse complement strand
TCATCCGGCGCTCGGCCTGATCGTGGACAGCTTCCATACCCTGTCGATCAACGACGATCCCGCAGGTATCGCCGATGTGCCGGGCGACCGGATCTTTTTCGTCCAGCTGGCCGACGCGCCGCTGATGAAGATGGACGTGCTGTCCTGGAGCCGTCATTTCCGAAACTTCCCCGGACAGGGCGAGTTGCCGGTCGACAACTTCCTGCGCGCCGTCCTGGCCAGCGGATACCGTGGACCGCTGTCGCTGGAAATCTTCAACGACGATTTCCGGACGGCCCCGGCACGCCAGACCGCGCGCGACGGCCTGCGCTCGCTGATCCTGTCGGAAGCGAAGGCCGGCTATGGCAAGGGCCTGCCGGAGCCGCCGGCCTTCGACGGCTTCGAGTTCCTCGAATTCGCGGTGGACGAGCAGGCGAAGGAGGATCTAGCGGCATTCCTCGGCAGCCTTGGCTTCCGGCACGCCGGCCGGCATCGCTCCAAATCGGTCGAACTGTACCGTCAGGGACGAGTCAACCTGGTCCTCAACAGCGAGCCGGACAGCGCCGCTTCCGAGCATTTCCAGATGCACGGCCCCTCGGTCTCCGCCATGGCGTTGCGGGTGGACGATGCCGACAAGGCGGTGGACCGGGCCGAAGCCCTGCTCTACGGGACATGGCGCGAACGGATCGGGGAGGGCGAGCGCCGCATCCAGTCGGTCCGGGCGCCCGACGGCACGCTGGTTTATCTGGTCCAGCCCGACCAGTCCGGCCACAGCATCTGGGAAAACGACTTCACGCTGTTCCCCGAGGCGGAGGAAAGCGGCCTGACCTGCATCGACCACGTGGCGCAGGCGCTGCCGTTCGGCCGCATGGACAGCTTCATCCTGTTCTACCGGGGCGTCTTCGGCTTCGTACTGGAGCAGTTGTGGGAGCTTCCCGACCCCTACGGCCTGATCCAGAGCCGGGCCATCGTCAGCCCCGACCGCAGCGTCCGCCTGCCGCTCAACTTCTCCGAAAGCCGCAAGACCGCAACCGGCCGGTTCGTGTCCGCGACAGCCGGGGCCGGCGTCCACCACATCGCCTTCGCCAGCGATGCGATCGAGCAGACGCTGACCTCGCTGTCGAAGGCGGACGCGCCGATGCTGCCGGTGCCGGCCAATTACTATGACGACCTCGCCGCCCGGCTCGGGCTGGATGACGATACTTTGAGCGAACTCCAGCGCTTCGGCCTGCTGTTCGACCGGGACGACCAGGGCGAATTCAGCCACGCCTACACCGAAACCTTCGAAGAGCGCTTCTTCTTCGAGATCGTCCAGCGCCGGGGCGGTTATCAGCAGTTCGGTGCGGTCAACGCCGCCGTCCGCATGGCGATGCAGACGCGCCTCCGCGAGCAGGCGCAGATCGAAGACTTTCTGTCCTGAACCTAGCCTGACGCTAACCAAGACTAACGTCCAAAAAACGAGAGGGAGAGACATGGCCAGACCCGTCGTCATCGCCGTTGCCATTACAGGTTCGGTGCCGCGTAAAAAGGACAATCCCGCATTGCCGGTGACCCCGGCGGAGCAGATCGAATCCACGCACGAGGCTTTCGAGGCCGGTGCGTCCCTCGTCCACATCCACGTCCGCAACCCGGACGAGTCCTCGTCCTCCGACCCCAAGCTGTTCCAGCAGGTCCAGGAAGGCATCAACAAGCACTGCCCCGGCATGATCGTCCAGTTCTCGACCGGAGGACGCGGACGCGATCAGGCGGCGCGCGGCAGTTCCCTGTATCTCCGGCCCGAGATGGCGTCGCTCTCGACCGGTTCGGTCAACTTCCCGACCATCGTTTACGAGAACGCGCCGGCCCTCGTTTGGGACCTCGCCAGCAAGATGAAGGAGAACGACATACGGCCGGAGATCGAGATCTTCGACCTGTCGCACATCCATGCCGCCAAGCGCCTGATCGACGAAGGCCTGATGAACAGCCGGCCCCACGTGCAGTTCGTCATGGGCGTCAAGAACGCCATGCCCGCCGACGAACACCTGCTCGACATCCTGCTGGCCGAGCTGAAGCGCGTCATTCCGGCTGCGACCTGGACGGCTGCGGGTATCGGCCGGTTCCAGAGCGAAGTGATGCGCTGGGTCTTGGAGCGCGGCGCCGACGGCGTGCGGACCGGGCTGGAAGACAACATCCGCGTCACTAAGGACCGGCTGGCGTCCGGCAACGCCGAGTTGGTCAGGATCGCCGCCGACCTCTGCGCCAAATACGATGCCCGGCCCGCGACGGTGGCGGAAGCCCGCGAGCTTCTGGCGATCCGCGCGGCCTGATCCGATGACCAGCCAGTTGTTCACTCCGCTCTTCGCCTCCCATGAGGCGGCGCGCCTGTTCAACGACACTGCCCGGCTACAGGGGATGCTCGACTTCGAGGCGGCGCTTGCCCGTGCCGAGGCGAAGACGGGGGTGATCCCCGCCGAAGCGGTCGGAGCGATCGAGGGCCGGTGCCGTGCCGATCTGTTCGACATCGGCGAACTGGCGGAAGCCACGGCCAGAGCCGGCAACCCCGCGATCCCGATGGTCAAGCGCCTGACGGCATTGGTGGCGGAATCGGACAAGGATGCCGCCCGCTTCGTCCACTGGGGCGCCACCAGCCAGGACGCCATGGACACCGGCTTGGTGCTGCAACTCCGTGCGGCGCTGGAGGTGATCGACGCCGACCTCGACCGGCTGGCAGCCGGCCTCGGCGACCTTGCGTCCGCGCACCGGCTGACGCCGATGGTAGGCCGGACCTGGATGCAGCACGCGCTGCCCGTCACCTTCGGCCTCAAGGTCGCGGGCTGGCTGGACGCGGTGAATCGCCACCGGGAGCGGCTTGGCGAGTTGAAGCCCCGGCTGCTGACCCTCCAGTTCGGCGGGGCCGCCGGAACGCTGGCGGCGCTCGGTGAACAGGGGCTGACGGTCGCTTCGGCTTTGGCCGACGACTTGTCGCTGACGCTGCCGAATACCCCGTGGCACGCCCACCGCGACCGCGTGGTCGAGTTCGGCTCATGGCTCGCCCTGCTGGCCGGCACGCTGGGCAAGATCGCCCGCGACGTGTCGCTGCTGATGCAGACCGATGTCGGCGAAGTGTTCGAGCCGGCAGGGGCAGGGAAGGGCGGCTCCTCGACCATGCCGCACAAGCGCAACCCTGTCACGGCGGCATCGGTCATGGCGGCTGCCACCCGTGCCCCCGGTCTGATCGCAACCCTGTTCGCCGCGATGCCGCAGGAGCATGAGCGGGGGCTTGGCAACTGGCATGCCGAGTGGGTGGCGCTGCCGGAACTGGCGATGCTGACGATGGGCGCGCTCCGTCAGGTCGCCGACATGGTTCCCGACCTGGAAGTGGATGCCGCCAGGATGCGCGCCAACCTGGAAGTGACCCACGGCCTGATCATGGCGGAACGGGTCATGATGGCGTTGGGCGCCAAGCTCGGCCGGCTCCACGCCCATGAACTGGTCGAGCACGCGACGAAGAAGGCGGTATCCGAGGGCCGGCATCTCCGCGATGTCCTGGGCGATGACCGCGCCATCACGGCGGAACTCGGTTCCGACGAGCTGGACCGGCTGTTCGACCCGCTGGGCTATGTCGGGCAGGCGGCGGCTTTCGTGGATCGCGTGACCGGCTGACCATAACCGCCGCCAACCTGCTGAAGAACAAGGGAGAAAGCAACCCATGCCCCACATTACCACCGGGGACGGTACCCGGATCTTCTACCAGTTCGACGGGGAGGAGGGGCGTCCCGTCCTGCTCCTGTCCAACTCGCTCGGAACCACGCTCGAGATGTGGGACCCCCAGATCCCCGCACTCACCGGCCATTACCGCGTGCTTCGCTACGACAGCCGGGGGCATGGAAGGTCGGATGCTCCGGAAGGCCCGTACGAGATCGCGCGGCTCGGGCGTGACGCCGTCGACCTGCTCGACGCGCTCGATATCGAGACGGTGCGCTTCTGCGGTTTGTCCAAGGGCGGCATGGTCGGCATGTGGCTTGGCATCCATGAACCGGACCGCGTCGAGCGGCTGGTTCTCGCCAATACCTCCGCCTATATCGGCGCGCCCGAGGTTTGGAACGCCCGCATCGAGACCGTCCGGTGCGACGGCATGTCCGCGATCGTTCCCGGCGTGATCGAGCGCTGGTTCACGCCCCGCTTCCAGAAAGCCGACCCGGCGGCGGTCGAGCGCACAGCGTCGATGCTGCGCGGAATTCCGCCGCAGGGTTACGTCGCGTGCTGCGCCGCCGTCCGCGACATGGACCAGCGGGCGGAAATCGCCGCGATCTCGGCCCCGACGCTGGTGATCTCGGGCACCCACGACGGCGCCACGCCGCCAGCCCATGCCCAGTTGATCGCCGCCGAGATTGCAGGCGCGGCACTGGTCGATCTGGACGCCGCACACCTGTCCAACATCGAGCAGGCCGACCTGTTCACCCATAATCTGGTCGGCTTCCTTACCATGGCGGAGACATCCAATGGATGAACGTGATCGTTACGACGCGGGCATGAAGGTCCGCCGCGCCGTCTTGGGCGACGCGCATGTCGACCGTTCGCTGACCAAGCGGACACCATTCAACGAGGAGTTCCAGGACCTCATCACCCGCTACGCCTGGGGCGAGATCTGGACGCGGCCGGGGCTGGAGCGGCATACCCGAAGCTGCATGACCCTGTGCATGATGGTGGCGCTGGGTCACTGGGACGAATTTGCGATGCATGTCCGCGCGGCCTTCAACAACGGCCTGACGCGGGACGACATCAAGGAAGTGCTGCTTCAGGCCGGCGTCTATTGCGGTGTTCCGGCAGCCAACCATGGCTTCCAGATCGCTCAGGAAGTCTTCGACCAGATGGAAAAGTGAAAACCGGGAGAGGAAATTCATGAAGCCGAACACCGAATACACCAGGCGCGACTGGGACAGCCATCCGCCCTATATCGTGCCCGACTACAAGTCGACCCTGCTGCGCGGCCCGAAGAAGCCGCTGATCCCGATCCCGCACAGCCTGTCGGAACTGACCGGCCCGGTCTTCGGCCATGACAAGGTCGGCCCGCTCGACCACGACCTGACGAAGAACGGCGTCCAGAACGGCGACCCGCTGGGCGAGCGCATCATCGTCACCGGCAGGGTGCTGGATGAATCCTCCCGCCCGGTCCCGCATACCCTTGTCGAGTTGTGGCAGGCCAATGCCGCCGGCCGCTACGTCCATCGCTGGGACCAGCACAACGCGCCGCTCGATCCCAACTTCTTCGGCGGCGGCCGGACCGTGACCGATGCCGAGGGCCGCTATCGCTTCGTCACGATCAAGCCCGGAGCCTATCCTTGGGGCAACCACCACAACGCATGGCGGCCCAATCACATCCATTTCTCGCTGTTCGGGCCGAGCTTCGTCACCCGTCTGGTGACGCAGATGTATTTCCCCGGCGATCCGCTGCTGGAATACGACCCGATCTACCAGGGCATCCCGGAAGTTTCCCGCAGCCGCCTGATCTCCCGCTTCTCGCTGGACGTGACCGAGCCGATGCAGGCGCTCGGCTACGAGTTCGACATCGTGCTGCGCGGCCCGCGCGCGACCCCCGTGGACGAGGATTGATCGCCATGCCCAAGCAAACTCCCTCGCAGACGGTCGGTCCCTATTTCGCCTATGGCCTGACGCCGCAGCCCTATGGCCGGCCCGGCATCGCCGACGGCCGCATCGTGGACGAGACGGTTCCCGGTGAGCGGATCATCGTGACCGGGCGGGTGATCGACGGGGCAGGCGCTCCCGTGATCGACAGCATGGTCGAGGTCTGGCAGGCGGATGCCCAGGGCCGCTACGCCCATCCGGCGGACGGCAGGGCCGCCGACTTCCACGGCTTCGGCCGGACCGGCACGGACGAGACAGGGACTTTCCGATTCGAGACGGTAAAGCCCGGCAGCGTCACGGGATCGGATGCAAGGCCGCAGGCGCCGCACCTGAACGTCACCGTCTTCGCCCGCGGCATGCCGAACCATGCCTATACCCGCATCTATTTCAGCGACGAATCAGCCGCCAACGAATCGGACGCCGTGCTGGGGCTTGTCGAAGCCGGCCGGCGCGGCACATTGATCGCCGCAAGGCAGGAGACTGCGGGCGGTCCGGTCTACCGCTTCGACATCAATCTTCAGGGCGACGCCGAAACGGTCTTCTTCGATCCCTGACCGCATGGTCGTGCCGGCGGTTCTCCGGGGGCGTTTTCCGCCCTGTGACATCATGCACACTTCATCGGCCTGCATGAGGTACACTAACTGGTTCGTTCAAGGATCGCACCGATGCGCTTCAGAGGCATCGATTCTGGTGGAATGCGGGAAATGGAAACGATGCTGACTGAAGGCACCATGCTCAAGGAAAAGTCCCCGGCGCCGACGCGCCGGAACGATCCTGAGCGCACCAAGCAGGATATTCTTGCGATAGCGACGAAGGAATTCGCGGATCACGGCCTGACCGGCGCGCGGGTGGACGCCATCGCCGCCCGCACCCGCACGACCAAGCGCGCAATATATTACTACTTCGGCAGCAAGGAGGGCTTGTACGTCGCCGTCCTGGAGAAAGCCTACGGCGACATCCGCCGGGTCGAAGCCGACATGCATCTGGAAGATCTGGAGCCGGAAGCCGCGATCCGTAAGCTGATCGACTTCACGATCACCTATCACGAGGAAAACCCCGATTTCGCCCGCCTCGTCAGTATCGAGAACATTCATCGGGCCGAGTATCTGTCGGCGTCGGAATCGATTCAGAACCTGAACGTCGCCATAATCAAGATCATCGGCGACATCGTCAGACGGGGTCGGGAGCAGGGGGTCTTTCGCCTGGATGCGGATCCGGTCGATCTGCACATGCTGATCAGTTCGTTCTGCTTCTTCCGCGTTTCCAACCGCTACACCTTCGGAGCGATATTCCAGCAGGATTTCTCCGAGCCGGGATATCTGGAAAAGCATAAGCGGATGATCGGCGACGC
>NZ_JCACHA010000595.1:0-18078 GCF_059503625.1 Skermanella sp. | reverse complement strand
CCCCCTACGGCGTCGCCACCGTGCACGAGGCGCAGGGCCGCACCGGTCTGCTCGCCGCCTCTATGCGCCCCATATATCCGGGAGCGAAGATCGCCGGCAGCGCCGTTACGGTGTCGATCCCGCCGGCCGACAACTGGATGCTCCATGTCGCCGTCGAGCAGTGCAATGCTGGCGACGTGCTCGTGGTAGCCCCGACCTCACCCTGCGACACCGGTTATTTCGGTGAGTTGCTGGCCTGCTCGCTGGCGGCGCGCGGCGTGCTGGGGCTGGTGATCGAGGCCGGCTGCCGCGACGTGGCGGCTCTGACCGAAATGCGCTTTCCCGTTTGGTCCAAGGCAGTTTCCGCCCAAGGAACGGTCAAGGAAACGCTCGGCTCCGTCAACGTTCCCATCGTTTGTGCCGGTCAGCTCGTCCATCCCGGCGATCTCGTGATCGCCGACGACGACGGCATCGTGGTGGTGTCACGCGCGACGGCGGACGACGTGCTGCGCAAGAGCGAGGCGCGCGAACGCAAGGAGGAAGGCACCCGTGCACGGCTGCAAGCTGGCGAACTCGGTCTCGACATCTACGGCATGCGGGAGAAGCTGGCGGAGAAGGGGCTGACGTATCGCAGGATGGCGGCGGAAGGCTGAGTGCCGCGTCAGGATAAGGACCGAAACGAGGGAGTGGAAGTGATGACCAAAGACCAGCCGGTGCTGAGTGCGGCGATCGGCAATTACAGCCATACTGAGGCGCTGAAGTCCGGCCAGATCGCCTCCGACCGCCTGCGCCTGGAGTTCGCCGACATCCCGACGATCAACCGCGCTTTCGCGCCCATGGTGCGAGAGCAGCGCTTCGATGTCAGTGAGATGGCGATCGCGACTTTCCTCCAGGCGAAAGCCTGGGGCAAGCCGCTGGTGCTGTTGCCCGTGGTCATGGCCGCTCGCTTCCAGCAGTCGGCCCTGCTGTGCCGGGCGGACGGCGGGATCGATGGTCCTGCCGACCTCGCCGGAGGCAGAGTAGGGGTGCGGGCCTACAGCCAGACTACCGGCATGTGGCTGCGCGGCATCCTCGCCGACGACTACGGCATCCGGCCTGATCAGGTTCGCTGGATCACGTTCGAAGGGGCGCACGTCGCCGAGTACCGGGACCCTTCCTGGGCGGAGCGCGCCCCGCCGGGTAAGGAGCTGCTGACGATGCTGCAGGACGGCGAGCTGGACGCCGTCATCGTCGGCAACGAGGTGCCGGCCGATCCCTTACTCCGCCCGGTTTTCCCCGATGCGCAAGCTTCGGCCGAAGCATTCTGGCAGCGCCATCACCTGGTGCCGGTCAACCATCTGGTAACCGTCCGGCGCGATCTGGCGGAACGGCGTCCGGAATTGGTCGCGGAACTGATCCGCATGTTCAGGGACGCCAAAGCTGTCGCGTCCTCCCCGAGTAATGGGCGCGATCCATTGCCCATCGGCCGTGCGGCCCTGGAGCCTGCAATCGAACTCGCCTTGCGCTATGCGGCCGATCAGGGCTTGCTGCCGCGGCAGCTAAGCCCGGATGAAATCTGGGATGGGCTGCCGACCGATATCATGTAAGGGACATTGGACCTCATTGATCGGGAATGTTCACTGAACTGAGATGCATGTCGCAATGTTCTTAACGATGCCGTTGAAGTTGCTCGTCGAGCAGTGCCCTGCTTAGGACTCGAGGGGCAAGGTGAAAGGTGATCTTGTGCCTTGCCAGGAATGGGTCGACGGGGTAACCACCGCAACTGAGGATTCGCGCTGCCGGGTGGACTTATTGCCGCTGTGATCATCCCACACGCTCTCGGATACCTCAACAAACTCCGTTCTGAGGAACAGGCTTGTCCAAGGTGCAATCCTTGTTGCCGCCAACATGATCCATCTTGGTAACGGTTGAGATCAGGATTGAGGTGAGCCGCTATTCCTCAATGTAAATCGCGCGGGCGCCGCCGACAGGTCGGCTGAATATCACACTGGACCAGGCGTCAGATCCTGCGAGATACTGGGTTCCTCGACCTTCCATGTGTCGAGGGCATGGCGGGAACGCCCTCAGCTCTCGTCAATTTATATTCTAAGGAAACTTGCCATGCAGCGTCTGACAGCCAGGGATTTCCCACCCGAGATCCTGGAGCTCTATGACTACTACGCTCACGGGCACATCTCCCGGCGGGATTTCCTCGATCACGCTGGAAAATATGCGGTTGGCAGTCTCACTGCCGCCGGTATTCTCGCGGCGATGAGCCCAAACTACGCGCGGGCCCAGCAGGTTTCCTTCACCGATCCCGAGATCCTGCCCGAGTACATCACCTACCCTTCGCCAGACGGTCACGGCAATGTGCGCGCCTACTTGGTGCGTCCCGCCAAGGTCCAGGGCTCGGTGTCCGGCGTCGTCGTCGTGCATGAGAACCGCGGCCTCAACCCCTATATCGAGGACGTGGCGCGCCGGGTGGCGAAAGCGGGTTTCGTGGCGCTGGCACCCGACGGGCTCACCTCCATCGGTGGCTATCCCGGCAATGACGAGGACGGACGCACGCTGCAGAGCCAGGTCGACCCCGAGAAGCTGATGAACGACTTCTTCGCCGCCATCGAGTTCCTGCGTGCTCCTGGGGCGAGCACTGGCAAGGTGGGGATCACCGGCTTCTGCTATGGCGGGGGTGTAGCCAACGCCGCCGCGGTGGCGTTTCCAAACCTGCAGGCTGCGGTGCCGTTCTATGGCCGGCAGGCACGCCCCGAAGACGTCCCTCGGATCAAGGCACCCTTGCTTTTACATTATGCCGAACTCGACACCCGCATCAACGAAGGCTGGCCAGCCTATGAGGCGGCGCTGAAGGAGCACGGCAAGACCTACGAAGCTTACATTTATCCCGGCGTGAACCACGGCTTCCACAATGACTCGACGCCACGGTACGACAAGGATGCCGCTGAACTCGCCTGGAGCCGCACTATTGAATGGTTCCGGCGCCATCTTGCCTGATTGAAGGTGAAGGTGGGCCGGTTGCTCCAGACCCGCCGGGGCTCTGAGGCCGTTCATAGACGACGGGGCTGACGCGCGTCTGCTCTCCAGGCAGATCCGGCCCTGACAAATTAGCTGCGTTTAGCAATCGATCGGCGGCGAATGTCAATCGTCACCATCGTCAGGTTGGCTGATCGCTTCAGGATAGTTTACAGGCCGGCAAACGTTGAGGCAGAAGATCATCTGCGCAAGCAGGCGGTAGCCTCATCAAGAGGAGTACGAACCAGCTTTGCCCCGCCTGCCATCGACACTCAAGACGCCCGGCCCCGTGAACACGAGCAGCAGGAACACAAAGCAGTAGAGGATGGCGGCGTCGCCCCCGTTCAGCACCGGGTAAAGGCTCCGGGGAGCGTGGAACATCCAATATGCCACCGCCATTTCGCCCGCGAGCAGGAAAGCGACAGGCCGGGTAAACAGACCAACCAGGATCAGGAGACCGCCGGCAAATTCCAGGATGGCACCGATCCAGTAGAGCGACAGCACCGGAGGCAGCCCACTCGCCGGCGGAGCTGGAAAGCCGAACAGCTTCTGTGTGCCATGTTCCATAAAGATCAATGCTGCCACGATCCTGAGCGCCGCCAAGGCGAAGGGAGTATAGCGGTCAAGGGATTCAGTGTGTCGCATGTCATTCCTTACTTAGTCAGCTCAGTACGTTCTTTGTGACCGACAGCTTGTAATGGAAACGTTGAGCAAAGGAGCTGGGATCGTCAAGCTTTATCACAGTGGTTTTATTTTGTGCCGCGCAACTTGCCGAGCTCGTCCTGCAAGCTCTTGACCAGTTCACCATCCATCTCCTTGTTGTATTTCTCAGTCAGCGGCTTCGCCACCTCACGCATCTTCGCGATCTCTGCCGCGGGCAGCTCCGTGACCTGCATTGTCGTCCTCAAAGCATCGGCTTCAGCAGCGTCCTTCTCGCGCGACACCTGGCGTTGATAATCCCGCGCCTCTCGAACGGATTCCTGAAGGATCTTCCGCTCATCCTCGGAGAGGCGGTCCCAAAATCGTTTACTGATAAGAACTGCTTGCGCGTTGTACACGTGCTTGGTGAGGACAAGATGCTTTTGCACCTCATCATACTTCTGCAGACGGATGAAAGACAAAGGCGCGTCCATCCCGTCGACCGCTCCTGTCTCAAGCGCCGTGTAGACTTCGGGGATGGGTAAAGGCATGGCGTTCGCGCCCAACGCATTGACGAAGTCCATGTTGAGCGGAGTCTGGCTGACACGAATCTTCAAACCCTGCAGGTCCTCGACTTTCTGGATGGGCCGCCGGCTGTTGGTGAAATTCCGGAAGCCGTACTCGAAATAGCTGAGGCCAACGAGTCCCCTCTCGGGAAGTCCATCCAGCAGCTTTTGGCCGACCGGCCCATCCAGGATAACGTCAGCTTCCTTCTCGTTGTTGAACAGAAACGGCGTGTCGAGAAGGGTGAAGTTCTTGGAATTCCCGACCAGCAGGCTGGTGACCAGGATGGTCATTTCAACCGTGCCGCCCTGCAGAGCGGAGGCAACCTGAAGGTCGCCGCCCAGAGTACCCCCAGGGAAGAGCCGAACCTTGATCTTCCCATTGCTCTTCTCAGCGACGAGGTCGGCGAACTTCTTGGCTCCAAGCCCGATCGGATGCTCGGCCGTGGGCAGGAAAGCGAGTTTGATCTGACGGTTCTGGACCTCTTGTGCTGCAGCGGCGCCTACCTGCATGGGCAGGGTCAGAGCTGCGAAGAGCAATCCGGTCGTCAAGGCTCTAAAGCGATTTCTCACGATGGTTTTTCCTTCTGAATGAAGAGTTTTATTTTCCTTTCAGCTCAGCTGGTGGCCGAAAGGTCAGCGCAATCCTCACTGCCTTTCAATCCCAGCCTTGGCGATGACGTCGCCCCATTTGGCGATATCGCTCTGGAGCCGGGTGCGCAGTTCGTCGGGCGTGCTGGCCCGCGCCTCGACCCCAAGATCGAGCATTCGCTGCTTGACGTCCGGCTTGGTGAGGACGGCTTGGAGAGCGCGGTTCATCGTGGCGATGACCTCGTTCGGCGTTCCCTTAGGCGCGAAGATGCCGTTCCAGGACGTCACCTCGAAGGACTGGATGCCGCTTTCCTGGACGGTGGGCACGTCAGGCAGCGCCGGCGAGCGCTTGGTGCCCGTGGTCGCGATGGCACGTGCCCGGCCGTCGTCGATGGCTGCCTTCACGGCGGCATAATTGTCGATCATCAGATCGACGTCATTCCGCAGTACACCGACCAGAAGGTCCGGGGTCTGCCGGTAAGGCACGATAGCGAAATTCGCGCCGCTCGCCGATTTGAGCAGCTCCGCGGAAAGGTTCTGGCTGCTGCCGACGTTGATGGTGCCCAGGTTGAGGCCGTCGGCCTTCTCCCGTGCCGCCATCACGACGTCTGCGACCGTGCGGAATGGCGACTGCGCGTTCGTCACCAGGACGAAGTCGAAGAAGGAAACGGATGAGACCGGCGTAAAATCAGTCAGCGGGTCGAACGGCAGCTTCTTGAACAGAGGTACGCTGATCGCGGTACCGTTGGTCAGGAAAGCCAATGTGTAGCCATCGGCTTCCGACTTGAGGACTTTGTTGGCCGCGATGATGCCGCCGGCGCCGGGCTGGTTCTCGACGATCACCTGCTGGCCGAGTTCACCGGTGAGCTTCTCCGCGACGATCCGCAGGCTGGTGTCGGCGATCCCGCCGGGACCGAACGGCACCACGACCCGAACCGGCTTCGTTGGATAGCCGGATTGCGCTTGTGCACTATTCAGAAGAGACCCCAGCAGGAGACCGGCCGAAAGAATCGCTGAGGTCAGCAGGAGAGCGCGTTGCGACAGTCCTCCGCGCTTATGTGCGGGAGACTTCATCATAATCGTCTTCATGCCACGTTCCCCGATGCTTGATCGCCCACAAAGCCGTAGAGGCGGGCCGGATTGTCGACGAGGAGGCGCTGACGAGCCTCCGGCGTGGTTGCGAACCGGGGAAGGAGGTCGACCAGATCGGCTTCGTCGGCCGGGATGGCGAGGTTGGGGTGTGGGAAATCCGTGCCCCAGAGCACCCGGTCCGGCGCCGTCTCGACCAGGGCGCGGGCGAACGGCAGGGCGGCGTCATAGGGCGGCTTCGAGATGCGCTCCGAGCCCGACACCTTGACCCAGCAGGCCGACATCCGAACCAGGTCGAGCAGCGCCTGGAAAGCCGGTTGTTCCACTCCAAGGGCGGAATCGATCCGGCCCATATGGTCAATCACAAACGGCACTGGCAGTTTGCGCATCATCCCAGTCAGCGGCACGATGTCGGGCGCGTCCAGGTGCAGCACCACATGCCAGCCAAGTTCCCGGATCCGGTCCATCGTTCGATGGAACAGGTCCATGTCGGGCGTGCCGCCAAGGTGACGGACGAAGTTGAAGCGAACGCCCCGAACGCCACCCTGGTGCAGATGATGAAGCTCGGCCTCGCCGTAGCTCTGGTCTACGATGGCGACGCCACGGTAGCGGTCCGGCCGCCATGCGATGGCATCGAGCATCGCCCTGTTGTCGGCCCCATGGCAGCTCGCCTGAACGATGACGGCGCGTTCGATGCCGAGATGGTCATGAAGGGCGGCCAGCGTTTCCTTGGGCGCATCTTCGGGAGTGTATCTGCGGTTCGGAGCATAGGGAAAGGCAGCACCCGGCCCGAACACGTGGCAATGTGCGTCGCAGGCTCCAACAGGTAACTTGAACGCCGGTTTGCGGCGCTCGGAGAGAACCGTGGTTTCTTGACTCACATGCACCTCCCGGCGGAAGCCCCGCGTAGGCAGGAGGAAGCATGATGACGGCATGCCAGATGTGGATGCATCGGGTGGACACTCCCTTTTGTATAGCGTTCTTGAGCCCGCATTGATTATTGCTTGAGGGCATCCCGCATGCGATGGATCGGCTGGATGCCGCCCGAGTCCTACGCCGCCCGGCCAGGTTTGTCGTATCGCTTTTTCAGCTGTCGCTATAACCAGCCGTTATAAGGCAGTGCCGCCCATCGACGGATCACCCACCGTGCGGGGTATTTTCTTCAGGGAATTATCGGTGAGCGGAGAAATCCCCGACCCGCTCGACCAGATCGTCGAGATCGCGTCGGAACTGCTCGAGCGCGAACCCGGCGCCGAACAGCCGCCAAAGCGTATCGGTTGGAAGATGCGTGGTCAGCTTCAATCGCCTCATCTCGTCAATTGCCGCCCTGTATTCAGCGATGCCATTGGCCATTGCATCGGAACGTTCCGGCGGCCGCCCAGCGGACAGGGCATCGGCGAGCTTCCTGAGAGTCGTGGCACCGGTCCGGGCGGCGGACGACCAGGTTTGCGCCGGATGCTCCCGCAGAATTTCAAGCTCCCGCTCTCCAACTGCCCGGCGGACCATGACTACGTCGTGACGCAGGCGCATCAGAGTCCGAAGCAGGGGCTCCGGATCGGGCATGTCCGTCAAGCGGCTCCGCCGTTCGCGCGCCGTCTCTCCCACCAACGTTTCAAGTCGATTCAGGCTCTTTGCACCGCCAGAGCGCTCAGATTCGCCTGTGCCTGATCGTCCAGGACCGCCATCGCTTCCATTTGTTCGGCCAGAAGCCGCGTGACATCGGCTGCCGTCTCCAGAACCAACCGGGACGCGCGGGCTGGAACGACCAGGATCGAGACCAGCAGCCCGATCGCGCAGCCCAGACCGACTTCAACGATGCGGTCCGTAGCAAAACCGAGCGGGCCCAGTGTCGAGCCTGTGGCGCTTAGCAGCACGATGATGGCCGTGATCGGCGCGATGCGGAAACCGGCCGAGTACGCCGCCATGAACGAGAGCGGCGCCACGGCGACGACCAGGGCAGCCGCCTTTGCCAGCCCATCGGCATGCGGGATCATGAAGGCGACGCCGCCGCCATAGACGGCCCCGAGCAGCGATCCGGTGAACCGGTCGAGCGCCGCCTTGAGCGATCCTCCAACATTGCTCTGGGTTACGATCAAGGCCGTGATGACGGCCCAGAACGCTTGCGGCAGCCCCAGCGCCTCGGCAAGGGCGAAGGTCGCCAGGCTCGAGGCCGTCATCCGCAAAGTCTGCACCAGCTTGGATCGATTACGGGAGAGCCAGCCCGACGCCAACAGCCTTCTCCTCATGAACCATCGATAAATGTCTTGATCCCGTCACCTGGGGAGACAATCATCGATCCTTGAAAATAAGTATCTTAACTCCGTGGAGGCTATCTGCTCGGCCGCCACAGCTCAATCCGGAACCGATGCCGCTGTGATCAAGCGCAGATACCTCGATCAGCGATTGAAACTTCATCACCTCCGAGCTGTCGACGCCATCAGCTCCCAGCATAGTCTATCGAAGGCATCCGCGGCTCTGGGGATCAGTCAGCCAGCCCTGACCAAAAGCCTCCAGGAACTCGAATCCATTCTCGACATGCGGTTGTTTGAAAGGCACGCCCGAGGCATGCTGCCGACGCCTGCCGGTAGCGGTGTCATCCAGTCGGCAAGACGCATCCTGGCCGAACTCCACCGGCTGGATGAGGATCTGGACCGGCTGTCAAGCTCCAGCAGCGGCATCGTGGCGCTTGGCGCGTTGCCAGGGGCGGCGGCAGGCATTCTGCCCGGGGTACTGGGTCGGCTGAAGGTCGAACACACCGATCTCGATATACGGCTGGTGGAAGGCAGGACCGAGGAGGTTCTGCCCCTGCTGGCGGCGGGTGAAATCGATTTGATCGTCGGGCGTCTCTATGAGCCGGTGGTCCCAGATGGCTTTGTGCGTGAGCCTCTCTATGAGGAACCGATCTCCATCCTCGCCAGATATGATCATCCCATCTTTCAACTGGAACCGATAACCGTCAGCGAACTGCGCTGCTACGATCTGCTCCTGCCTACCGTCAGTCAACGCGTCGGACAGGAGATCGAGCATCTTCTATCGCAACTCGATCTCACCCCTTCGTCGTCGCTCCGCTCCTCGTCCTACGGCTTCATCCGGGAGATGTTGCATTCCACCGACCTGATCTCGATCATGCCCCGCCTGATGATGGTCGGCGACCTCCTACGGGGCACACTCCGCGTCGTGCCACTGCCAGTGCCAGCGCCGCGCCGTCCCGCCGGGCTGATATATTCCCGGAACAGAGTTCTGCCGCTGGCCAGCACGATCTTCGTCGAGTGCCTGAAGGTGTATCTCGCCGAAATTGCGGCGAAGGGTCTCTATGTATAACCGCCTGTTATATTTCTTCCCGAAAAAGCGATAGGACATGACGCGCAACAAGGGATAAAACAGCGCTGGCTATAACACGCGATATGATCTTTCAGCGGTCCTGAGCACCAAGGCTCTCAGGTAAGTGAACGCACACGTTTGCGATGATAATCTGCGAAAGCGGTATTTGGTGATGCTTTTCAACGAAGCGGGCTTTTCGAAGAGTTCTCGAGTCAAATTTTCTACTGGATCGCCACCTGTACTTCATGATGAAGAGGATATGTTATGAAGCTTCAGCGCGTCGCCGTGATCGGCTTTGGTGAGGTCGGCCAAATCTTCGCCCGCGACTTGCGCGTCGCCGGCGTATCGCATCTCGCTGCCTTCGACATCGCTTTTGAAAATCCGGACAGCCTCCAATTAAAGGCTGCACGAGCGCAGGAAATCATCGTACGCGCCAGTGCCGGCGAAGCGGCGGCGCAGGCGGATCTGGTGATAAGTTCGGTTACCGCCGGATCGGCGCTGACCGTTGCCCAAACGGTCGTCGGGCACCTTGGGCACGCTCCCTTCTTCCTGGACGTCAACTCGGTCTCCCCATCGACCAAACAGGCAGCAAGCGCGGTCGTGGAGGAGGCGGGAGGACGCTATGTCGAGGCCGCAGTCATGACCAGTGTGCCGCCACATGGCATCCGCTCGCCGATGTTGCTCGGCGGCTCCCATGCTGAAACGTTCATCGATCTGGCGGCGCCATGGGACATGCGCCTGACGGCTTTTTCGCCTGAGGTAGGCCGGGCCTCGTCCGTCAAGATGTGCCGCAGCGTGATGATCAAGGGGCTGGAGGCGCTAACGACGGAATGCATGCTCGCTGCGCGCCATTACGGGGTCGAGGAGCAGGTGTTGAGCTCACTTGCCGACACGCTGCCGCACAAGGACTGGGCCGGCTTGGCGCGCTGGATGATCTCCCGTCCGCTGGTGCACGGGAGGCGCCGGGCCGAGGAGATGCGCGAGGTAGCGCGGACCGTGCGCGAGGCCGGCATCGAGCCAATCCTCAGCGCTCCGACGGCGATCCGCCAGGACTGGGCGGCTGAGCGCGGACGTGAGCTGCCGCCGGGCGTCCTGACCGGGGGTGATCTCGGAGTCTTGCTGGATGCACTCCTCGCCCTGCCGGCCCTTGGCGCGACGTCGGGCGAGGAATGACGGCGCGGTACGGTGGCACTGGAGTCCTGATGCTCCAGTGCCATAGGTGTAAAGGTATCGACATGATCCGATAGGCTGGTGAAGCGGTAGGTTTTTGACCGGCCGTGCCCCGGCTGGACCGGACCAGTTGGTAGCTTCACGATGGAGATCAACTTGGTTTGGTGTGTGGATGCACAGAGTCATCATAACAGAAAATGAATAGTATTAAACAGTCAACATGATGTTAATTGCGATTTTCCTCATCAGTTCAGCAATAATCTGGTCAAAACCCAAAAAGATTATCGGATAAAAAAGCTACGGGCAAGAACCAATAGTAAAGTAAAAATTTGAATTTCTTGGATCATACCCATGCATCGAAGCAGCGGAAATCTACTGTGCTTCATCGCCAGCCATATGCGTGCTGACAAGTCCTGAAATTGGGATGCCACAGAGAGACAAGTAACCGAGATACAAAAACCTGCGGTATCTTCTAAAACTACCGCACTACTTCACACCAGGGAGCATAACTCAAATGAATGATCGTCCGTCGGAAGGATCCGTCCGTCTCGCTCTCACCCGCCGCCATATCCTTTTGGGCGCGTTGGGAGTGGCAGCTTGGACGATCACAGTCTCACACCCGGCACAGGTCAGGGCTCAGACGTATCCAAGCCAGAACATCACACTGGTCGTACCGTTCACCCCTGGCGGATCCACCGACATTCTAGCCCGCCTTTTGGGGCAGAAGCTTGAGACGGCTCTTAAATTTCCAGTTATCGTCGATAATCGAGGTGGTGCGGGCGGCTCCGTCGGAATGGGCTATGTAGCACGTTCCGCCGCGGACGGGCACACTTTGGTAATGGGCCATATCGGTACGCTCGCGGTCAATCCAGCCCTTTATCCGAAGCTGCCCTACGATCCTCTGAAGAGCTTTGAGCCGATAAGCGGTATTGCGAATGTGCACAACATGCTCGTTGTTCACCCGGACGTTCCAGCCAGGACGCTTCAGGAGCTGATTGACTACGCCAAGCAGAACCCTGGTCAGCTCAACTATGCGTCCGGCGGTATCGGCAGTGCTGCCCATATTGCAACGGTGGCGCTCGCTGATCGTGCCGGCATCACCATGACCCATGTTCCCTATAAGGGAACCGCTCCTGCCGTGACGGACTTGCTTGGAGGACGTGTGCAGCTCTCATTCACGGGCGCACCCACCCTGATGCAGCATATCCAGGCTGGCAAGTTGCGGGCTCTCGCCGTCTCCGGAACCACGCGCCTCAAAGCCGCTCCCACCGTTCCCACTGTCGCGGAATCCGGGTTTCCCGGCTTCGAGGCTTCCCAGTGGTATGGCATATTGGTTCCAGCCGGCACGCCGAAGGCGATCGTCGATCGTCTCAACGCCGAGATCAAAACCGCCATGGCCGCACCCGAGATCGCCGAACGTTTGTCCTCGGAAGGCGCCGATGTCTGGACCAGCACTCCGGGCGAGTTCCGTGACCACATCGCCCAGGAAATTGTTCGGTGGGGAGACCTCGTAAAGCGTACCGGAACGAAACTCGAATAAGAACCTGTCCGCGTGCGCCAGGCAAAGTTGGCGCAATCCAGCCGGCGGAAGCCCGGTTCGGGCAGGGGGTAGCGCCCGCCCAGTAGTGAGTGTCGCGGGATCATCAACGACGATGGTTGCGAAGCTTACACCTCGATACGAAGACGGTATTGAGCTTGGGAAGATTGTCACCGTGGAGGTCGAGGCGTTACAAACCGCCGCAGGCAACATGTGCGGGACCGTTCTGCGAGGGACCGCCGCTCCACCGGAGTCTGAGACCAGTTCGAGCCGTCAAGGATCGGGTCGGAACCTGGAAGACCTCCAGCCGCCCGCAGCCGCCACGGCGGTTCCAAATCGGTTCGGGAAGGCGAGGAGCCGAAGCCGAACCGGAAAATCGGACGAATCGGACAGCTGGATAGTACCGATGAAGCCTCGAACAACACTGGTCGATGGGTGGGAGCGGAGAGCGTGGAGGAAAAGCGGCTGGTCGAAGGAGGGGCGAAGGCCAATGCATGCCCCGGATACAGAGCTGGACCCCGCATGTCCTCGACGGCTTACGCCCACGGACTGGAACTGGATGGGCCACCTAATCTTACTGTGTCATAAATTCCTTACCGGCGACAAGGACGCTACAGCTGTGACGTGTTGCTGTTGACAGCACGGGCAGCGCGGCAGGCTGCGGGCCAAAGCGACCGTCAGGCGGCGGCGCACCGAGGTGATCGACGACGGGTTATGGCGTTCCGGCCGCACCGGGACGCCCTCGGGGCCGCCAGCCCGGGGGTAGCGCAGGCGTTGGGCGTCGGAAGTGCTCGTCAGGGGGGAAAAGACTTCGCTCGCGAACGAGGAAGCCATAGGCCGCAATGCACAAGGTGGCGTGATGATGAAAGCCGCGCCAGCCGCGTCCTTCGTAATGGTCGAGCCCAAGTTCCTGCTTGAGATCCTGATAATCCCGCTCAATCCGCCAGCGTAGTTTGGCCATGTGAACCAGATCGACCAGGGTGGTGGTCGCCGGTAAGGTCGAGAGCCAGTACTTGGACGGCTCCTTGTCACCCGCCGGCCACTCGATCAGCAGCCACTCCTCCGGATGCGGCTCGGCCCGCCAATAATCGCGATGGGACGGACGCACGCGCACCGTGGCGAAGCGCCCGCTCAGGTCACCCCGGCTGCCCGCGCGCCAACTCACCGTTTGCCAGGCACTCGGCGGCAGGGTGAAAGCGAGGTCCTTGGCGCTGACCGGCTGATGCTCGGCATCCCGACGCTGGAGCTTGGGCCGACGCCCCTTGCCCGACTACGGCTTGGGCGGCAGGGGACCGCGTCCCGGAGGCCAGACGCCAAGCGTAGACTGCACGCCCAGGACATAGCTCAAGGACACGGCGGTCAGCGCCGTGCGGAAGTCGGTCTCGACGCCATAGGCAGCATCACCCAGCACGACACCGGGCGGCAGGCCCTCGGCCAACGCGCGTCGGATCTGTTCCAGCGCAATCTGCGGTTTGGTCCGAAAAGCGAGGGTCTTCGGGACCCCCGCCCTGGTGCGGCGGACCGGATCGTTGGCCCACTCCTCCGGCAGGTAAAGATTGAAGGCAACCGGCAGGCTGCCCCCGTCATTGGCCAGGGACAGCGACACGGCGACCTGGCAGTTATCCTGTTTGCCCAATTGGCCGCAGTATTGGCGCGCCACGCCGACCGAGTGGGTTCCTTTCTTGGGAAAGCCGGTGTCGTCGAGGATCTAGGCGGTGATCGGGCCGTGCCGGGTCAGGGCCGGCAGCACCTGCTCGCGCACCGCCGTGAGCACGGCGGTGTCGTCCCACGGGGCCTTGGCGACGAAATGATGCAGGGATTGGTGGGTTGCCTGGACATGCCGCGGATCGAGGCGGGCGGCCATCGGCTCGATGCTCTTGCGCTCGCCCGGCAGCAGCAGGCCGGTGCAATAGTGGCGCAGCGGATCGATCCGGTCGGCGTGACCGATCTCCTCGGAAAGAGCGTTTATGTAAGCTTGGAACCGGACCTCACTTCCGGCATCGGGAGAAACAGAAAAAGGCTTGATCATGCCATTCTATATGGCTACCAACTCGCCTCCTACAACCGGCTTTATGACACAGTAAGACTAAGCCCCGAATGCCGGTTGCGTCTGACCTTCGGCAGGAGCCTGGTGCGGGACGCCGAAGGTGCAGCGAAGCAAAAGCCGCACGCCGGGATCTGCGCGGGGGACGCCAGTGATAGCGGGAAGTATCGGCTGGTGGGAGGCCGATGCTGAGGTGATGCATCCCCGCATTTTCTGGAACAAGGCTCCTGCAGCTGATGACCTCTTTGAGGCTACCAAGTTGACCTTCATTAGTGAAGGAGTCTACGCAACAAAATCGTTCAATTAAATGGGATTGAATTCACTATCCATTAGTCAAATTGACAGGATGTTTCAGGAAGATACAAGCAAGGATGCTTCTATGAACCACGGTATAACCTCTGTAATTTTCCTCGCCGTGATGATCGGCTCGATCTTCTTGGCGGCGATGGCATCCGAAAACAACAACATGACCAAGTGCTGGCTTTGGCTGAGCGTAACCGCCATAGCGATTATCGTCCGGCTAGCAGTCTGATATAGAAGCACCTTCTTGATAGACTGCACATCTTACGTTCCCCTATTCTGCCAGTGTTAGAAACCTGCCAGATGGGAGTATTTTCGGACATTGTCCACGGGTGAAACTTACGATACAGCTACCTGGAAGAGAAATCGGTCTGGGCAGCCCGGCGCCCGGTGGGATCATCGGGCACTGGGCGGCGGGGCAGGGGAACCTGCGGCAAAGCGGGGGAGAGGGGACATGGCGGACGACGAGCTTCTCACGGCGGCAGCAGGGCAGGGGCTGGTGGTGTCAACCGGCATCCTCGGCGACCTCGTCCTTCCAGAAGGCGGGTTCGACCCTGACCGGGCCGATGAGATCCGCGACCTCGCCGCCCAGGCTGCCGTCTACGCCACCCAGGCTCGCGGACCGGGTACCCTGCGGGCCTACCGCTCGGCTTGGCGCCAGTACGATGCCTGGTGCACCCGCCTCGGCCTGCCGGCGCTGAGCGGCGACCCCAGGCTTGTCGGCATGTACCTTACATCCGCGGCCGAGCGCCTCGCCGTCGCGACGCTCCAGGTCCACCTCGCCGCGATTGTCACCGCCCACCGTCTGGTCGGGCTGTCGCTCGACCCCGGTCACCCGAGCATCGCCCTGCTGATGGACGGTATCCGCCGGCGCAGGGGCACCCGCGCGGCCCGCCTGGCGACACCGATTACGCCGGCGATGCTGGCCCGCATGGTCCGGGCCCAGCCCGACACGCCGCTCGGCCTGCGCAACCGCGCCATCCTGCTCGCCGGCTTCGGCGGCGCCCTGCGCCGCTCCGAGATCGTAGCGCTCGACGCCGGCGACCTTGAGTTCGTCGAGGGCCGGGGGGTTGTGCTGACCGTCCGGCGCTCCAAGACCGACCAGCACGGGGCCGGGCAGGCGATCGCGGTCTGGCGCTCCGACGACCCGGATCTGTGCGCCCCCACTGCGCTGCGCCGCTGGCTCGAACACCGCGATGCCCATCAATCCGACGATCCCCTGTTCGTCGGCCTGCGCGCTGGCGGTGTCATGACCGCCACCCGGCTATCGGACAAGGCGGTAGTTCGGCTCGTCAGAGACACCGCCGAGGCGGTCGGCGACGGCGATCCCGGGCTGATGGAAAGAACCTTCGGCAGCCTCGCTGTCGGCGCCACCCGCAGCTACTCGGGCCATAGCCTGCGCGCCGGCCTCGCCACCGCGGCGGCCGAGGCGGAGGCTCAGCTCCACGACGTCATGCGCCAGACCCGCCACAAGTCGGTCGAGGTCGCCCGCCGCTACATGCGCTCATCCGACCTGTGGCGCAACAACGTTACCGAGAAGGTCATGCGCCGAACCTGAGAGCGGGGGAAGCGGTGCGTCCGCCAGAACAAAGCTGATTTCAAGCTCAACGGCTGGATCGACCACGAGGTCGTCGACGCCATCATCGCCGACGACGTCAAAGCCGAGTTGACGCTCTCCCGGCAACACCAAGCTGTCAAATTGACGGTGCCGCTGCGCGCCTTGATCGACGTTTTTGCCAACACCCTTGAGCCGGTCCGCCCAAGACGCCTGTATCCAGGACGCACAGGACCGCGCCTGTACGGCTATTACATGGCCTTATAAGCCGTGCTCTTGGAAAAGCTAGCTTGCCGCAGCTACCTCGTTCAATTGTCCACAATCACGGGCAGGCGTTGGCTAAATTTGACGATATTGAGTCTAATACACTCTATCTTGCAAGTTTTGTTGCGAGACATTCGCAGAGAGTATAAGAATGATCGGATCTTGCGATTGACTATCACTGTCAGAATGGTGCTCCTGTGTCATACCAGATGTTCAATCGATCGACTACCAGCATGCCCGACCTCGATTTCATCCCGGAGCAGGAGGATGCGGAGTCCCTGATCGTGTGGGCGTTCCGCCGCTGGGTTCTAGGGATCCGCCACCAAGCGCCGGAGCAGTGGGACACCGTTTGGCGTGTGCTGCAGCGTCGGTGTGGAGAGCCGGTCGCGCGCGAGGCGGCGTCGGCGCTGGCTGAAATGATCGAGATACTGCGCCAGACGGCGCGGCGTACCATCAGCCATCACCAACCATGCTGCACCTGGATCGGCGACGATGAAGCCCTGTTCTTGATTCTTCTCGGTGCCTGCCAGAGGGGAGACGGATTGTTGGCCCAGACGGCAGCACAGACACTCTCCGGCACCGTCAATCCCGACAGTCTGCTCAAAGGCGCAATTCGGCTCGGTGGGGTATTCGCCGCGCAGGGCCTGATGCTGCCTTACCGAGATTTGCCGAGCGGGGCGGTCGTGCCGGAAGACATTATGATCCATTGACAACGTGTTGTACGGAGATTGAGATGGCACAAAGACTGTCCTGATAGAAACCAGCAATCATGCAAAGCCGATGGAGATCGAGCATCAGATTCAGGATTGTCTTCGCAATGGCGACTTCGTTGATTGGCTCTCGTTGCTATAGAAAAAGGGTGGCGCACTACTCATGAGCAGCTTTAAGAATTTGCTGAAAAATTTTGCCTGATTGTAAAATATTTGTAGATCGTTGGTTAGGTCCAAACGCTACTTATTATAGCCGGCGAAAGCTTTGCAAGGGATCTTACCTGTTCTTGGCACTCTATGCGGCAATGAAGCAGCGTTTGGTCGTAAGCCGGTACCAGCCTGTCAGCCAGAGAGCTCTGCCATAATGGCTAAAGGCAAGAAACCCATAACGATTGATGCAGACCTAGTCAAAAATCTGGCCGCAGTGCCCTGCTCGATTGCTGAGATAGCTGTCTTGATCGGCGTTTCTCATGCTACGCTGCGCAACCACTTGGAAAAAAATGTTGCTCTCAGGACTTCAATCGAAGATATCTGGGACGAAATCGACCGACGGCAGATAGCCGAAAGGTCAAGGAAAATCAGTAACATTCTGACCGAGTATTACCGCACCGATAAATCAGTTGTGTAACCATACAAGGAAAAGATAAAACCAACAGTGGCTGATAAAGGCAGTTCTTTTGCAGCTTTTCACCGATCAGCAAATTGAATAGCATGCTCTGCTCTAACAATCAGTTAAATCACCTACCTTAAGCTGAGGAGATTAAGCAAGTGAACCTCTCAATTTTCTAGGCAGAGATTGTGTCGTGGCCAGCGGTTTCCGAGGGCAGAGGAATCGCCAAGATTGCAAAGGTGATCTGGCATGACTCACGGTAAATGAACCAAGGCACGGCCACCTTCTTCTCAGCTTTCCTCTGCGGCTAGGCTCCATGATTCGACGCGCCAATCCCTCTATCGATAATACAACGTGATCCTGCGGCCTTCGATTTCGTGGATGTCGGCTTCTATGCCGTAGATCTCGCGGATGACGTCAGCCGTTATCATTTCCTCCGGCGTGCCGGCGCAGGCGACATGGCCGTCGTGCATGGCAATGATCCGGTCAGAATAGCAGGAGGCGAAGTTGATGTCGTGCAGCACCAGGATGATGGTCTTCCCGAACTCGTCCGCCGTGCGCCGGAACAGCTTCATCATTGCGACGGCGTGCTTGACGTCCAGGTTGTTCAGCGGTTCGTCCAGCAGGATGTAGCTCGTGTCCTGACACAGGACCATGGCGATGAAGGCCCGCTGCCGCTGGCCGCCGGAAAGTTCGTCGA
>NZ_JCACHA010000594.1:0-18111 GCF_059503625.1 Skermanella sp. | reverse complement strand
GCAAGGTGCTGAACATCATGACCGGCCTCGGCATGCCGGTCTCCCGCCGGATCGCCTGACCCCGGCGGGAAAGGGCGAAATCCGACCACTCCCTGATTTCGGCACCAAAGTCGCAACTCAGATTATATTGCTGGGGATACAGCCGCCAAACTACCCGCCTTTACCTGCCCAGGGTACCGGCCTCCCATGAATTGTGGTGCTTCAATCCGTATGCCGGCTGGGTATATTGTGGGGCTGATCAACCGTATGGTAATATTCTTCCCGATCTCCATCATGAGGATAAGCCGCTATGGAAATGGAAATGCCGATTTCCGCCCGTGCGCGCAAGATGACGGCAGCCAACTGCGCCGTTTCAGCGACCATGATCGCAGTAGCGTTTGCTGTTAGTCTATGGGCTGATCTGCCCAGCGCTAATGCCCAATCCATTTCCGAGATGGAAGCAGGTAAAGTCTCGACATCGACTCTTTCCCAAATAGAGTCATCTGGATACCCGGTACTAAGCGAGCGTGAGCTAGACCAGACACGGGGAGCAGTAATGTTCGATGGTAGTATAAACCTTCATGCAATGGGCGAAGGACAGACTGTGCTCCACGAACGTTTCGATTTTCAACGGACATTAAACCCAGGCGATACCTTCAAATTTTCTGAAACCCTGGAAGGATACAATAGTAGTTCATCTGGCAGCTTGAGGATATTCATTTCTCCAGATGGTTCGACTATGTCTACTTCTTCGTCCTCATCTTCTTCAAGCAACATGGGGCAATAAACAGGCGGGATGATTTCTGATCTCGTATTAGAGTGCCTAACAAAACCTTGGAGACCGGCGGATCATCGCCCATCTGAGGGGCATGGCGAAACCTCTTGTCAGCGATGAGCTTTGGGCGGTCGTGGCGCCGTTGCTTCCGGCACGTCCGCCCCATCCGAAAGGCGGTCGGCCTCCGGTCGATGACCGGGCGGCACTGACCGGCATTCTGTTTGTTCTGAGAAGCGGCATTCCGTGGGAGATGCTGCCGCAGGAGATGGGGTGCGGCTCCGGGATGACCTGCTGGCGGCGTCTGCGCGACTGGCAGGCCGCCGGGGTCTGGGAGAGGCTGCACCATGTCCTTATGGACCGGTTGGGCACGGCCAATGCGATTGATTGGAGCCGGGCGGCGCTGGACAGCGCCAGCGTTCCGGCAAAAAGGGGTGCCTTGAGACCGGGCCGAACCCGACCGACCGGGGCAAGCCGGGCTCCAAGCGCCATGTCGTCATCGACGCCAACGGCATCCCGCTCGCCGTGACCTTGTCGCCGGCCAACCGCCACGACAGCCGGATGCTGGAGGCCACGGTCGATGCCATCCCGGCCATTCGCCAGTGCGCTGGCCGGCCCCGCCGCAGGCCCACCAAGCTCCATGCCGGAGCTTTAGCTAACGCTGAAAGCGGTACAAGGGCTATGACTTCTCCCGGTGCCGACACGCCCTGCGCCGCCGCGTCATCATCCCCCGCATCGCGCGTCGCGGAATCGATAACAGCGAGCGCCTCGGCCGCCATCGCTGGAAAGTCGAGCGCACCTTGGCATGGTTCGCCCGCTTCCGACGCAGCGCCGTGCGCTACGAACGCCGCATCGACATCTTTCAAGCCTTCCATCACCTCGCCGCCGCCCTCATCACCTTCAGCTTCCTCGAAAAATGGTTTTGTTAGGCACTCTAAAGTCAGATTTTCAACAGGCTGATAAGCCTCCCCCATCTCTGGACGTACTCGACTCCTTACCAGAATAACCAACTTCATTCAAAAGAGCATGAACTATAAGATCAGAGTCATAGACACAGTAGTTACTTGAGGGAATTTACGATAAATGAGACATTTTCCTTGATGCACACCATAGTTGGGGCATCTTCACAGGCTGTGCCTAAGAAAAGGAGGGGGTAACAGATATGAAATCATTCAAACTGCTATTGGTGATTGCTGCGTTGATTTTTCCCATCGCAGCTGGAGCATCTGAGCGAAACGATACACAGTTCCAGGGAATACTGCCTGCTCTTCAGGTAGTGACCTATGAAGAACTTTCCTCCCAAGAACTGTCGGAAATCCGCGGAACGGCTGCTACGGTCGGCGTTACCGTAGGCGCTGAAGGAAGTGGAACTGGCGACTCCGTTCTAGTCAAGACCAAAGCCAATACCAACATCAAGGAAAAAGGGGATAAAACCGTCGCCGTGGGGAGAGCGAAGGTGAAAGTCGTCGTGACTGGTGACGATCGTTCCGCGGCAGTTGCTCTTGTGGCCGACGCTTTTGCCGAGGGTGACACTTACGCGGTGACGAAGACCAACACTAATATCAAAGTCATCGAAAAGAAGAATAAAACTATTGTTATCGGGAAGGCTTTTGCTAAAGCAGTTGCCAAGTGACAGTGACAGCGGGCTTTCACAGCAAAGCCCGCTGTTCAACTCGATGCCCAATGTGATCACTGATTCATAGAACTCTGAATTGATGGCGAGGGAAGGGTGGGCTGTCAGCGGGCTGCAGAGTGCCAAGCTTCTGTCAACAGGGACTCCAGTGCAGCGGTAAACGCGCGGGCGTCACCCAAGTGCGATTGCGCGATGCGTTCCCTCATATCTTTCCGCAGATCCGTCCTGAGGTTTCCGCACTCCGCTAACCGACGGGCGATCGCGATGTACTCATCCGGATTGCTCGCCGCAAATTCCTCCAGGTCAATCTCCGTCAGGAAGCTCAAGGTCATGCGGGATACCGGAGTCTGCCCGATCAGCGTCACTACGGGCACTCCCATCCACAAAGCCTCGCATGAGGTGATGCCACCTGTGAAGGGAAAGGTATCGAGCGCCACATCGATGTCTCCATACTCGGCGAGCATGTTGGCATGTGACGACCCCGCCCTGATCTCGATGCGCGCGGGGTCGACACCGTTGCGGGCGAACTCCGCCAATAGGGCTTGGCATACCTCCTCGTCCCGATAGGTCGCCGACTTGAGGACAAGCCGGGAGCCAGGAGTAGCGGCCAAGAGGCCGGACCACGTCTGCAGTAAAACAGGGTTGATCTTGACCGGCCTGTTGAAGCTTCCGAATGTCACAAAGCCGTTGCTTAATGATGGCGGGGAGGCCATCGGAGGCGCAAAATCGGGAGCCTTGTAACATAGGAAGGTGCCGGGCATGCGAAGGATCCGTTCCGACGTCCACCAACCGCCCTCGACGGGCGCGATCGCATGATCCAGGATGGTAAAATCCATCGCTCGAAGTCCTGTACCGCCGACATATCCCATCCAGGAAATCTGAACCGGTGCCGGGCGAAGAGCGAAGGCTGCCAGTCTGTTGCCACCGGCATGCCCACTCAGGTCCACGAGAACGTCAATGCTGTCGGACCTGATGACCTGGGCAAGCGTATCGTCATCCAAGCCGGCCGTCCGGCGCCACACGGCGGTGCATCCGCGCAGTCGAGCAGTGAGATTGTCCTCCACCAGCCTGTCGGAGTAACAGAAAACCTGGAATTTGTTTCTATCATGCTCCTGCAGGACCGGGAGCAGGAAGTGGCCGACGGGGTGGAAACCGAGATCGCGCGAGACATACCCCACCCGCAGCCTTCGCGCGCCGGTGCTTACCGGCTTGAGAGCATTCGGGCGTATCGGTCTACGAGAAACCAAAGCGCTAAAGGACGCTTGCTCTCGGAACAGGTCCTCGGGGTCGAGCCCCCACGCATGCTGCATCATGAAAAGAAGATTGCTGCGAGCCTGCAGGCTGCTGGGATCCAGCGCAGCCGCCCGACGCAGAAGCTGTAAGCCGTGCTCTACCTTTCCGGCTATGCACAGCGCGTTTCCTAGATTGTTCTGGATTTCTGCGTTTGCCGGCGCGAGATCTGCCGCGCGGCGCAGAATGCGTTCGGCCTCCGTACACCGGTTGTCGGCGAGATAGGCCGCCCCGAGATTCTTAAGGTAGTGGGGATTGTCCTGCTGCGCCGCCGTGAGTCGCTCGAGAAGATTGATAGCTGCCGCCGGTCGCCCGGCGGTTATCTCGACCAAAGCAAGATTGTTGAGCGATTCTGGATGATCGGGCGCCAAGACCAGCGCCCGCAGCAACGCCTGCCTGGATTCCTCGATGAAGCCCAAGGCTTGGAGAGCTCCGCCGAGATTGCTTAGCGCCTTGAGGAACGTGGGGTCGGATTGGAGAGCATGCTTGGTTAGTTCCACCGCCTCCTGGTGGTCGCCGACGGTCATTGCCAGTGCGGCAAGGCCATTGTAAGCGCCCGCATTGAGTGGGTCGACCCGCAAGGTCATGCGATAGCCTGCCTCGGCGACGGCCAGGTCGCCGCTGCCATGTGCATCGCGCGCCGCCTTCAACATATCCTCCGGTCTCCGGCTCGAAAGACCAGTTCGATTCGTATGACCGAGGGTCATGTTGACGATCGCTCCTTCTGCACGGACGCCTGGCATCCTGACGCAGGGCCCAATGCGCTTTCTTAGAACATCGAGACCTGGGGCACGCTTCCCGAACTGACGGATTGGACGGCTTCGCGCGCGATCTGTAGCTCGGGCCTGATCACGAGTTCATTCTCAAGGTCGAGCGGATGCTCCTTGGGCAGGCCGAACCCCGGTTTGTCGAGGACGAGCGTGATGCCGGACCATTCCTCTAGGAAGCGGTCGATCGGCATGCGTATGTTGCCCCGGCTGGGATCCGCGAGATAGACCCTGTCGCCAACTATGCCCCGCAGAATGGCGAAATGCTTATAATCCTTTCGCTGTATGTAGACCATCACCGGTCCCGGTAGATCAGGCAGCGCGGTCGGGGGGAGGCGGACACCGATCGCCCGATATCCTCTATCCTGGGCGAAATTCTTGAGGTCTAAAAGGGAAAAGCCATTTTCCTGACGGTTCTCCGCTTCCTCATTAGACAAGGTGTCGAGCACGCCGTTGAGGATATCCGTCTCCTTGACTTCGTCCTTGAAGTAATAGTTCATCAAGGTCGCCATCGCCGCCGCGCCACAGCTGTAATCGAACCGCTGCATGACGATGTTACGGTCGCGAATGTCCTTCCATGTCACCAGCCTTTTTTCGAAGCTGACCGCGCCAGCGCGCATTGGGGTCGGAGTGTTGGTCTCGATGCGAGCGCAGGCTGGCAGTGCTAGGATCAGGGCAGCGATGAGACAAGGGCCGAATTTCATTTTTTATTCCTGCTGAAGCAGTCATGTCGGATCCCCGCCAGGAGCGATCACAGGAAAGTCGTGATGACTTGGGGATGTCGACCGTTGGTGCCGAATTTTCCTTTTTACCGGCTCATCTTCATTTCTCCCCCAAGACATCAGAAGCGATGGGAGTATGACAGCTGTAGGATCACATCCGGCGCACTGTCGTTAAGTCCGTATGTCACGGCAGGCTCCAAATACTGTCCATCTGAGATGCGGTAGGTCAGGCTCGATCTCAATGCCATCGGCTCCCGGTTGGATCCGTCGATCTCCTCCCCGTTCAACTCTATCTCGGTCTGATAAGCGCCAAAGAACTGCCCGCTGAGTGAAATCTGGTTGTTGATGGCGAAACCGGCTCCGAACGAGTAGTTGATGCTCTGCCCACCCTCGATATCGATGCCGCTCAACGTATCCTTGAAGCTATGTGTATAGCCGATTGAGCCGAACAGCACGGCCGGATCATAGGAGCGGATGAAGGTCGCCGCCCCTGAAAGCCGCCAGCGACCACCACCAAGGGAGACGCGGTTCGGATTGCCGATCTGCGGTTCCCCCGCGGTTGGAAACGTCACCGAGCCGGCGAGTACGATGTCGGGCCAGGTCTCGTCTTCCCGCACCAGAAGATACTTTAGACCGGCCACCACGTCGCTGACGCCCGTCTCCTCCCCGCCGAGCGTTCCGGTCCCGGTGATGATCTCCCGGACGGCATAGGCCACCGCAACGTCGAAGAACCCTTCCAGCCGATCGAGGATGCCGACACGGACCGATGGACCGATACGCAGGTCTCGGTTGGTTTCACCCCCCACCTCGTCCCGCGCATAGGAGAACGCCAACTCCGTGTCAATTTCCCCAGGAGCCAGCAGGACGGTAGCTTCGCGCAGGAACACGCGGTTCAGATTGGGATCTTCATCCTCCTGGGAAGGCTGCCCCACGGTCTGCGGACGGGATCCGCCGGATCCCGGAGCCGGAGCGGGGTCCGACACCTCTGGTGACTGGGCGACCTGCCCGGAGCCTCGGCTGGGTGCCAACCCGCGTCCCTGCGTCATCATTTGGGCGTTACTCAGCGTACTATCTACGGGCTGGCCGTAGCCCGCAGGCGGACCGGCGGTTGACGGCGTTCCCTGCAAGCGGATATCCGCGACTTCCGTCGTTTCCACTCTCATGTCGCCGAAGCGCGCGGACCTGAGCCTGACCCCCTTCATCTCCCACGAGAGGCTTCCGACGAGGCGGTCGCCGTTCGAGAGGAACAGAATGACGGGTTCCTTCGTCGTCAGCTTCATGATTTCGTCCAGCGGCACCTTCAGAACGGCGCCGTGGATCGACGTGAACAGGAGTTCTCCATTCTCCAAGCCGGTTGGCTCGCCTGAAATCCGGTCCCCGTTGGACAGGCGCAGCTCACCTGCTAGAAGTGGACATGACAATGAAAGTGCTAAAACAGCGCACGAAGGCAGCAAGATTGCTGTTCTGCCAATTAAATGCAATCCCCACTCCAAAAGTATTGACCTGCTTTTAAAGTCAGGTTTCTGGATCCGATGACATGGTGTCGCGGCTATTTATTGGCCCATAGAAATGCCGGGGGCTGCGCACGCAGCTCCCGGCTCTCTCTGGTCAGCGAGCGATCGCCGTCGAGTAGCTGGTCGACGAAGCGGACACGCCGCCGCCGCCGCAATTGATCGTGCAGGCTTGCGTGTCGGTGTAGGTGTTGGTGTAGACGAACTTCCTGCCACGAGCGTCCGAGGTCGCATCGGCGAACGCCTTAGCTGTCCGCTTGTAGTAGGTGCCTTTGGTGGCGTCCATCTCGGAATGGCTGATCGCGGAATAGGTATCGATCGCGCCGAGGATCGACTTTCCGTCATCCGCGAACGCGCCGCCCGCAGCGAGAACCATGCCGGCAGTGAACAAAGAAATCTTGAATGCCTTGGTCATCGTATCCTCCTCACATTTGTTAAGTTGAAAAAGCTCACGTGCGCTGGAGCACGGTCGTTATCAAGTGTCTTAGCCTAAACGGTTCTCCTTAGAAACATCAGGTTAAAGACACCAATTATACGACTAAATAATGAATTTACAAAGTTGCTCATAATTATAGAGAACAGAGTATTTCAGAAAAGTAGCTATCTAAAGCCTGTATTACCTATAGCATCACGATTATTAGATAATTTACATTAAAACTCATCTTTTGCATGGTCTTCTCAATTTTGGCCTCTGATGTGAATCTACGGAACGTTGCTGACGAAGATGCTACTTGCGATTGCCTATGACACACGTTTCTTGGAATCTGCGTAACGAAGACTCCTGTTTTGTTTCAACGTTTGAGGGCGTGCCGTTCGAGTGTTGCCGTAAGGCCTTGTAGACGTGGGTCATTTTCACGAATTTCGGATTTAAGTAAATAGACGCAAAAGGTTGCCCGCCTACCGCTCCGGAGCATGTCTAGTCAGTTCGTACGTACTTAGGGACATAAACTATAAGGGCACCGTTGACTCGGCCTGAAGTGCTCTGTAACGTCATAATGGGGTTGAGCATACCGTATCAGATGCATTTTCTTGCAGTTTTTTGTCTTGGGGTCAAATTAGTTCGGTAATAGGTGGCTTGCTCGTCCGCACATACTTCAATGAACCAATTGCTTTCAAAATTGGATCGGTCAAGGATGGCATACCAGTACGTCGGTAACATAGACGTTCCAGGTCAGACTGCTTCGAAGGGAGAACAACTGTGACTGGCTTATCAATGTTTTCCGAAATTCTCTCGGTACTTGGCAATGCCACTTTACTGCATCAGCAGGTTGGGCTGCAGGTCGATTTCTGGGGCTGGTGGAAGTTTCTTTGGTCCTTGCCTTAACAGCCCGTTGAGAATGGACTTGGTCAGTTTCGCCGGCAGATAGCGGTCATGATAATCTGAGCTGGACTACGCTGAGGCGTTTTGGCGGATGAGATCGGGGAGCCAGGGCACGCGCTCGGTGTCCGGGATATTTAGCCTGGCGCCCAGGTAGTCCCAGAACGAAATGGCGAGCTTGGATCAGGTCTTCAGCAGGCTGAGAAAGGTGTCGCGGGCCTGCTTGCCGGCTGCGGAGCGGGTCTCGCCGGAGATCCTGCGCTTGGTGACGAAGCTGCGGACGTCGTTTTCCGAGCCGTTGGTATGCAGCGGGATGTCTGGCCGGTCGAGCACCAGCAGCAGTTCGTCCTTGTTGGCGCGGGTCCGGGCGACGGCCTCGTCGAGGTCGGCGAAGCCGGTGATCCGGGTGAAAATGCGATCGAAACGCTGCCTCAACGCCGTTCGGCGAGTGGCTGTGGGATCGTCTTTGTAGAGCTTGAGATCGGCGTAGAACCACCAGACCAGCTGACGCTGCACGGAGACCAGACGGTGCTGCTCGTCGGTCACGCAGACGATCCGGCGGAGATGGCGCTCGGCATGGATCCAGCACAGGGCGTGCTGGAAAACGTCGAACTGGCCGGCATCATCGGAGACGATCACGGTGTCGGTCAGCAGGCCGCGGGCGACGATCGATCCGATCATGGCCGCCTCGGTGACGCGCTGCCGATGACCGGCGCCAAGGCCGAAGCTGTCCAGGTGGGTCTGCCACGCCGCATCATCGTCAAAGCTTTGAGATCCGGCGGTGAGCAGAGCGGCGACGATGCTTTCCGGCACGCCGTGTTCAACCAGGTAGGCCAGCGCCGCGGCGTTGATCACATACCCAGGATCGCCGGCACGGAGCAGGTCGAGGAAGTTCAGGCGGCTCTTTGATGGCCGGGTGGCGAACCAGGCGAAGCGGTCATTGCCGATGTGGGTGGTGTATTCAGAGACTGTCAGGAATTTCGTGTGAGGGCGGGCATACTGGGATATGAAGGAGACCGCCCATGGCTCGACGCAAACAGCCGACGATTCCCGACGCCCTGCTTGACCAGTTGCTCGCCGGCGCCGACCCGAAGAGCGCTTTCGATCCGAACGGCCTGCTGGACAGCCTGAAGAAGGCCCTGACCGAGCGGGCGCTGAATGCCGAGATGGATCATCATCTGTCCGGCGACGAGGAAGCCGGCAACGGCCGGAACGGCTATGGCCGCAAAACGGTGCTGACCGAGACCGGCAAGCTGGAGCTGGAGATCCCGCGCGACCGGCGCGCGACCTTCGACCCGCAACTGATCGCGAAGTACCAGCGGCGCTTTCCAGGCTTTGACGACAAGATCGTATCCATGTACGCCCGCGGCATGAGCGTGCGCGAGATCGCCGGTCACCTGCGCGAACTGTATGGCGTGGACGTGTCGCCGGATCTGATCAGCACGGTCACCGACGCCGTGCTGGACGAGATTACTACATGGCAGGCCCGGCCGCTGGAGCCGGTCTACCCGCTGGTCTTCTTCGACGCCCTGCGGGTCAAGGTCCGCGACGAGGGCATGGTCCGCAACAAGGCGGTTCACGTCGCGCTCGGCGTGCGCGCCGACGGCACCAAGGAGATCCTGGGCCTGTGGCTGGAGCAGAACGAGGGCGCCAAGTTCTGGCTGCGGGTCCTGAACGAGTTGCGCAACCGGGGTGTCGAGGACGTCCTGATCGCCGTGGTCGACGGCTTGAAGGGCTTTCCCGACGCCATCCAGGCGGCCTTCCCGCAAGCCCTGGTCCAGACCTGCATCGTCCATCTGCTGCGCAACAGCCTGGAGTTCGTCTCCTGGAAGGACCGCAAGGCCGTGGCGACGGCTTTGAAGGATATTTACCGGGCGGTGGACGCCGATGCCGCCCTGGCCGCTCTGGAGGTATTCGAGGACGGCGCCTGGGGGCGCAAGTATCCGGCCATCAGCCAGATCTGGCGCCGCGCCTGGAACGAGGTCGTGCCGTTCTACGCCTTCCCGGCCGAGGTCCGGCGCATCCTCTACACCACCAACGCCATCGAATCCTTGAACGCCAAGCTGCGCCGGGCGGTCCGCGCCAGAGGCCACTTTCCAACTGACGGGGCGGCCATGAAACTCATCTTCCTGGTCTTGAACCGGACCGAGAAACAGTGGACCATGCCCGCGCGTGAGTGGGTCATGGCGAAGGCTCAGTTCGCCGTCCTCTTCGAGGAGCGTTTCACAAAGGCTTTCGCCTGATCATGTGCAATCGCCCGCCCTCACACGAAATTCCTGACAGTCTCCCGCCGTGGAGAGGTTGAGATCCCGCAGCACCTTGACCGCCGCCAGCGTCGGATCGTTGTCCTTGGCCGCCTTGAACTCGAAGGCGTCGAGCAAGGCCGGTGCGAACTTCCGGAAGGTGACGTAGCGGCCGGCGGCACGAACCAGCGGGTCTTCATCGGCGAGATCGGCGACCTCGCCGCGGACGCGCAGAAGCTTGGCCCAGCCGACCGTCTCGTCAACGACGGTGAAGGCGTCCTGATCGTTCTCCTGGGCCAGGTTCAGGGCCTCGATCGTGCCTTGGAACAGGCGCATCAGGCGACTGACGTCCTTGGTCGAGGCGACAACCGTTCTCTCCTTGGCATGCTTGGCGCGCGTGAACGCGTTGCCGATCAGCCGGTCGGCCATGTCGAGCGCGGCATCGGCGAGACGGGACTGCTGGTCGATCAGTAGCGCCACCAGCGTGGCGCGCCGCCGGTGAGTAGCATAGCGGTCGATCCGATGCGCGAAGGAGGTCGAACCCTCGCGGGCGAACTGCTGAAAGCGGCTTTCAGGAATGCGCGCTGCGGTGTCGGGATCGATCCCGAGGCCGCGGACGAAGTGGAGCTTGTCGAGCAGATCACGGATGTGCCCGGCCTTCGGCAGGCTTGGGATCTCCTTCACCCAGGCAAGCCGGGTGAACCCCGTCTTTGGGTCGATTACCAGCAGCTCATCGAGGGCACGGAGTTGTTCGTCCGTCAATCCGGCGAGCAGCGCTTCGCCCGCCCGCTGGCGGGCACGGGCGCGACCCGCGGCGCCGGCGCGCTCGATCACCGCTGCAACCGGCAGGATGATCCTCTCGGAGCGCAAGGCCGCGATGATGCCGGCCGCGATTGGCAATCCCTTGTCGGTCGTCCACGCCGCCCGCGCGGCGGCTTCGATCATGAACGGGAGATCGGCGTCGGTCGCCGGACGCAGCCCAAGGGCGGCGGCAAGGTCGCGGGCATGATCGGTCATCGTCTGCGGCCGGCGCGCGTAATCGGCGAATGTGCCGACTGGAATGTCGATCCGCCTCGCCATCCAGTGAACCAGGGTGCCAATCTCTCCTTCAGCCTGAGCAAGCGCGAGGCCCTGGTGACGGAGCAGCGCCAGTTGAACGGCAAAGCCGAGTCGATTGGCGTCACCGCGCCGGGTGGCGACGAGATCCAGATCCGAGCGCGACAGCGTGTAATGTCGCACCAGCGCGTCCGGATCGGCCGGCACGCCGAACAGTTGACGGCGATCTCCCTCGGTCAGCAGTTGGCGTCGCGCCATTTCTCCTCCGGCGTCCACAAAAGGTTGAGCGGGATTGTGGACAGGGGAGGTTAACGGGACGTATTTTATGGACGTTTCGGCGGTGCCGTTCATCAGGGCGGCGCGGCTGTCCAGAGAACGGACGTTTCGGGGACGTCATGGGCGACATCGTGGGCTATGCGCGGGTCTCGACCGGCGATCAAGATGTCGCCGGACAGACATTGCGGCTCGAGAAAGCTGGAGCGATCAAGGTTTTCACCGACGTGCGCTCAGGCAGGACAATGGAGCGGCCGGGGCTGGAGGCTTTGCTCGCCTATGCGCGCAAGGGAGACACGCTCGCCGTTGTCCGCCTGGATCGCCTTGGCCGCTCGCTCGGGGAGTTGCTGGCGATGGTTGCCCTGCTGAAAGAGCGCGGCATCGATCTGGTCAGCCTGGAGGAGAAGATCGATACCGCCTCGGCGGCTGGCGAACTGGTCTTCCACGTGTTCGGCGCGATCGCCCACTTCGAGCGGCGCCTGATCGCTGAACGAACGAAGGACGGCATTGCCGCCGCCCGCGCTCGTGGTAAGCACCCGGGCCGTCAGCCTGTCGATCTGGAAAAGGTTGCAGCGGCGCTGAAGCTGGTGGAGGCCGGATTATCTCCGACAGTCGCCGCAAGACAGCTCGGTTTAGGAAGGTCAACGGTTTACCGTGAAGCGAAGCTGGCTGGCGTACGGCGACCGCCACTCTGACAGATCTCGAAGGGGTGACACCATAGAACGGGCAGAATCATATGCTAGGGCACGAAGGCTTATAGCCTCCGCTTTCCATAAAACCTGTTAGGCGCTCGGTATCCGAAATCCTTCCTCCACCTGCCTGTTCGGGATGCATGAAAGACGATGCCGACTAGGCGCGGCTTCAGGCGGAACTGGACCAGGCGCGCGCTGAATTGGCAAGGACGCGGCGACCATGGCGGCGGTTCAGCAAGTGATAGTGGGCAGGGCCTCAACGCTCAGGCGCAAAGCAGCGGTCCACAGTAACGTGCAGGCTATGAGGTTCGGGATCATTCGGAAAGTAGCCATGGACTACTTTTGTGTTCGGACCTCGGGAACGGCCACTTCAGGCCGTTCCCAGCATTGCGGCTTGCCCTGTAATTAATGGCAGACAAGATCGTCTGGATGGCTCACAATGCTAAGTCTTCAAGTACCCGACATAATAGACGCCGATGATGTTATTGCTTGTATCGCGTATGGGTTCATAGCCGGTAGTGTACGGCTTACCTAATATATCAACGTCCCCATAGAAGCTCTCGCCCTTGGCGATAGCTGCTATCGCTTTTCCTTTGGGGTCCAGCACCGTACCAATTGCTCGTGAACCGTCGTCCTTCTTGACGTTCGTTGCCACCCGAACGAAGTCGTCTCCGTTTTTCACAAAGATAGTGGCCGTACCACCCTTTTCCCTTTGAACCTCGTCAACCAGTGAGAAATTATTGTTCATCTTAGCTTCGCCGAAATACAGAGCAGGGACTGTCTTTACAGCAACGGTATCGTCCCCTTTGATGCTGGGGGCACCAAGTGCCGCAGCTTTAGACTTAAGGAACTGCATTGCCGACTGCACATCTTCAGCAGGCCCGGCGAGCACTTGCGGAAGGGGCAGAACCGTGAACTCAGCGGTGAAAAACAGCAGAAATACTACGAGTGTGGATGTCCTCATTGCCGCCTCCTTCTGGCCTCACAGCATCTCGATGTCATACTTATCGGGTGAAGGGGCCATAGCCATATTGTTCCAGATCCAACAGCCTACTCTGATATGAGAGCAATTTTACGAAATATTCTGATAGTAAAGCCACCATTCCGGTTGCGATCCTTACTTGAATTGAGAGATGCCCCGCCATAGCCGAGCGGCTGGCACCTTCCGTCGTGCGGTTTTCCATATATCTAGTTCGCTCGCCGGCGCCGGACGGGATAACTGTGTGATTTCAATGGCCTCCCGTGCCGCGCGAGCTTATGCTGACGCATAACGGCTAAAATCGACGCCCCTTGACACAAACTCTGGTGCTGCCAGCGGTTGAAATGCAGGGAACGTGGATGGCTAAGCGCATAATTCCGCCCGTTTTATGATGCTGTTGGCGAATTCACCGGCCATATCCGAAGCTGCTGGGGCCTCAGCCTGGAAGCGCACTTCGGAGCCAAATTCCAGGCAGTTTGGCGACCTCTGGAGCACCTTTCCTGAATTCACCAACAGCATCGTTTTATGGCGTCACCCCTCGAAAGGTCGAAATCACGGATCGTTCGCGAAAGGTTCGACCTTAGCGTTGTTTACCTAACAATCGGCGCGCTGTCCTCCGCCAGTAGTCGCTATGGGCGGCATCGTCGAATACCCGGTCCGCCTTGGGATTGCCAAGCCAGCACTCGACGCCGTCCTCGGCAAAAACAGGAGCCAGTTCCGGCCTGGCCGGAACCCAGAAGGGCGGCCAGCCGCTGTACCGCACCACCGATTTCTCAAGGATCTCGACCAGCCGCTTTTGCGAAAGCCGTGCGATCGGCCCGGCCACCTCATAGTCGAAGCTGTAATGACCATGCGGCTGACGCGCCGGGGCATCCTCGGCAAGCACTGCCACCAGTTCCTCCCAGCGCTGCCGGCAAGCGGCCACGAAGGCGTCCTGCGGGGAGGTTCTGTTCTCGGCGACCAGTCCCACGACACCCAGGATGGCAAGCGCACGGCTGAGCGAGATCGACGTATCGCCCTGATCGAAGGAAACCACCGTGGTCCTGCCGACGCCCGCAAGGGCGGCATGCTGCACCTGAGTCATCCCCTCTTCCTTGCGCCGGCGGATGGTCTCGGCAACAAGCGCCGGCCAGTCGAGCGGCTGGACTACTCTTCGAGGATTCTGCTGCATGCATCCCCCACGATCCCGGCGTATTGAAGATACGAAGCCCTCCGCTGACTCCGTTGCCAAGTCTGGCATAATGGACATTTCTAGAAATCGATAGCGGCTATGTCGGAATATGTGACATTGTGGCGGCAGTGAAGAGTATCCGGCGCTTATGATTGCCATAGCGGTCATCATGGTACCTCTAGACCAGAACCGCCTGCGCTAAGCGGCGCTACACCGTGGTAGCGATCGTTCGACTGCGGGTCATCGGCACAATGTAGATGCGGCCTCCGGCCGCGTTCCCTCCGCTGTTCCAAGACCTTCAAACGGCGCCGGAACGCGCCGCAACCGGGATCGCGCGTATCCGCGCTCATAACGCGGCCAGAGGCCGCGTCTACACAAGCTGTTCGGGCGCGGCGCTCGGATGGAGGCGCCGGGAGCCGAAGGCCAGCCCACCGCCGCCGGGCCAGTCACCATATTCGCCGCAGCGGTTCGCTCCTCCTCCGTCAGTGCCGATGCCGGCGACCGGCGTTCGACCGAACGCATGTCCGCCGTCGATCTTTCCAAGGAGATGCCGATCCGGCCCGCGACCGCACCCCGCTTCCGCCTGATGACGGCAACGTTCCGGTTTATTTTCCTAGAAAAGCCTGCTAGAACGGGCCTTTGGCAGCCGGCTCTGGAGGAATAGTGACCTATAATGACCATCCGCACATTTTCCATCCAGTGACCTCGGCCGGGGCTCGCCTGACCCGGAACGGCCCGGAACGGCCCAAAATGTTTACATTTGCGTACATTCGCTGCCGTGAAGGGGGTGTTTACATCCGACGTTCCGGGTGGAAAGCACCCCCCGCCTCCACCCTGCGACATCAAAGCTACTGCCCAGGGCGCTTTCCATGGGCTACCGAAAGCCGCCGGGGGCAACCATGCCGTCCGCGTCGCGACCGTTATCCCTGACCCGGCATTTTCCGGGTGCTGAAAAACACAATTGATCGACGCCGGATCGATCCCGAACAGGCCTCTCCAGGCCGGGCTTGGGGCAAACCGGCGGTGAATAACGAACAGGAGGCGTCATGTCCCAACTGATCTACGCCAGGGTTCGCGAGAACCCCAAGTACCAGGCCCTGGTGAAGCGGCGGGGCCGCCTCGCGGCGATTCTGTCGGCTATCGTGCTGGTGGCCTACTACAGCTTCATGATGGTGGTGGCTTTCGCCCCGGCGATGCTGGGCAAGCCGCTGAGCGAGGGCATGACGCTCAGCATCGGCATTCCGATCGGGGCCGCGATCATCGTCATTTCGTGGCTCCTGACCGGCGTCTACTCGTATTTCGCCAACGGTCCGTTCGAAGACCTCACCAACGACCTGATCCGGGAGACGGCGGAATGAACCGTCCGATGTTGAAGCTTACGGCTTCCGCCCTCGGCCTAGCCTTGGCCGCCGTGGTCCTGACCCTGGGCGGCACCGCCTTCGCGGCGCCGGCCGACCTGGGCGCGGTTGACAAGCAGGCGGTCAACCCGACCGCTATCGTCATGTTCTTCGCCTTCGTGCTGGGCACGCTCGGCATCACCTACTGGGCGGCCAACCGCACCAAGTCGGCCGCCGACTTCTACACGGCGGGCGGCGGCATCACCGGGTTCCAGAACGGCCTCGCCATCGCCGGCGACTACATGTCGGCCGCGACCCTGCTGGGGCTGTCCAGCCTCGTGTTCACCACCGGCTTCGACGGCTTCATCTACATCATCAGCTTCTTCGTCGGCTGGCCGATCATCCTGTTCCTGGTGGCGGAGCGGCTGCGCAACCTGGGCCGCTTCACCTTCGCGGACATCGCGTCGTACCGGCTCGACCAGACGAAGATCCGGACCTTCGCGGCCATTGGCTCGCTGACGGTCGTCTGCTTCTACCTGATCGTCCAGATGGTCGGCGCCGGCCAGCTCATCAAGCTGCTGTTCGGGCTCGACTATGCCGTGGCCGTGATCATCGTCGGCGTGCTGATGGTCGTCTACGTCACCTTCGGCGGCATGATCGCGACCACCTGGGTCCAGATCATCAAGGCGGTCCTGCTGCTGGGCGGCGGCACGGTGCTGGGCATCCTGGCGCTGGCCCATTTCGGCTTCGACCTGAACTTCATGGCGTTCGAGGCCGTGTCGTCCCACAAGGCCGGCATCAAGATCATGGCGCCGGGCTCACTGCTGGCCGACCCGGTTTCCGCCGTGTCGCTGTCGCTGGGCCTGCTGTTCGGCACCGCCGGTCTGCCGCACATCATGATGCGCTTCTTCACCGTGCCCAACGCGCGGGAAGCGCGGAAGAGCGTGTTCGTCGCCTCCGGCTTCATCGGCTTCTTCTTCCTGGTCGTCGCCGTGCTCGGGCTGGCCGCGATCACCATCGTCGGCACCGACCCGCAGTTCTATGAAGGCGGCAAGGTCGGCGGCAAGATCATCGGCGGCGGCAACATGCCGGTGATGCATCTGGCCAAGGCGCTGGGCGGCGATCTCTTCCTGGGCTTCCTGTCCGCCGTGGCCTTCGCGACCATCCTGGCCGTCGTGTCGGGTCTGGCGCTGGCGGGTGCTTCCGCCATCTCCCACGACATCTACGCCCGCGTCATCCGCAAGGGCAAGGCGACCGAGAAAGAGGAAATGCGGGTATCCAAGCTCGCCTCGCTGGCGCTTGGCGTCGTCGCCGTCGTGCTCGGCATCCTGTTCGAAAAGCAGAACGTCGCCTTCCTGGTCGGCCTGACCTTCGGCATCGCGGCTTCGGCCAACTTCCCGGTGCTGATCCTGTCGATGTACTGGAAGGGCCTGACGACGCGCGGCGCGCTGCTGGGCGGTGTGACCGGTCTGGTTTCCGCCGTCGTCCTCGTCGTGCTGTCCAAGGCCGTCTGGGTCGTGGTGCTGGAAAACCCGGCTCCCATCTTCCCGTACGAGCAGCCGGCCCTGTTCTCCATGACGCTGGCCTTCCTGGTGACCGTCGTGGTGTCCAAGCTGGACAACTCGGCGTCCGCCGCCAAGGAACGCGCAGCGTTCGACGACCAGAACGTCCGCTCCCAGACCGGCATCGGCGCCGCCGCCGCCGTCAGTCACTGAGTGCGGAGAGGGGGCCGGGAAACCTCCCTGCCCCCTTCCCGTCCGTTACGCTACCGACTTGACGATCTCCTCGGTCATCTTCTTCGCGTCGCCGAATAGCATCATCGTGTTGGGCCTGAAGAACAGCTCGTTGTCCACCCCGGCATAGCCGGCCGCCATCGAGCGCTTGATGAACAGCACCGTCTTGGCCTTCTCCACGTCCAGGATCGGCATGCCGTAGATTGCCGATGTCGGGTCCGTCTTCGCCGCAGGATTGGTCACGTCGTTGGCTCCGATCACGAAGGCCACGTCGGCCTGACCGAAGTCCCGGTTGATCTCCTCCAACTCCAGCACCTCGTCATACGGCACGTTGGCCTCGGCCAGCAGCACGTTCATGTGGCCGGGCATGCGGCCTGCCACGGGATGGATCGCGTAGCGGACATCGACGCCCTCGTGCTTCAGCAGGTCGGCCATCTCCCGCAGCGCATGCTGCGCCTGGGCCACCGCCATGCCGTAGCCGGGGACGATGATGACGGACGAAGCGTTCTTCATGATGAACGCGGCATCCTCCGCCGAACCGGCCCTGACCGAGCGGTCTCCAGTAGGTCCGCCGGCGGCAGCCGCCGCCGAGTCGCCGCCGAAGCCGCCCAGGATCACGTTGAAGATCGACCGGT
>NZ_JCACHA010000593.1:9058-18211 GCF_059503625.1 Skermanella sp. | reverse complement strand
AGCCGCCCCAGGTGCTGGCCGCTCCGCTTCCACCCGCAGCCCCCGTTCGACGAAAGCCCGCACCATGCAGCAGGATTCCCCTGGCATCGCCTCCCCTGTTCTCGCGGCCGGCCCGGCGGAGACTGCCTGGACGACCGAACCGGCGCAGGACGGCATGACCGGATCGAACTGGCCGCTGCTGACGAAGGATGCCTGCTTTCCCCCGGTAGACGCGGCGCCGGCCGATCTGGCCGCCCTTACCGCCGATCTGGTGGCCGCCCTCAGGCGCTTCGACGAAGCGACCGACGACGACCCGTTCAGCAATCCGATCCAGCGGGTGGCGCTGGAGCTGTCGCGCCGAATCGAGAACGGTTCCGTCTCCTACGCGACGCTGGAGCAGCTGATCCAGTACCTGTCGGCCGACGGCTTCATCGGACGCGCCGCCCGGCTGAAGCGCTATGTCGGGGAAATGGACCCGGATGCCAATATCCGCATCCTGACGGACAAGATCGAAGCGCTGGCGATGCCGCCGGGCGCCGCGGAGCCAGCGCCGTTCGACCGGTTCCGCGCTCAGGTCGAGCACGAGCTGTTCGGCATCGTCATGACCGCGCACCCGACGTTCAACCTGTCGGGCGAGCTGATGGAGCTGCTGACCACGATGGCCTCAGGCCGGGCCGGCGACGGCACCCCCCTGCCCGAGTCCACCCGGCGGGAACTGGTCGACCATATGGCGGGGCTGGTCCACCGGCCCGACGACGACCTGAGCCTGACGCGGGAGCACAACCTGTCGCTGATCGCGATCGGCAACGTCCAGGCCGCCTTGCGTCAGCTCTACGGCATCGTCCATAGCGTCGCGGCCAATCATTATCCGGACCGCTGGACCGAACTGACGCCGCGCCTGATCACGGTGGCAAGCTGGGTCGGCTACGACCTGGACGGGCGGTCGGACATCAAGTGGACCGATACGCTGCGGAAGCGCCTGATCGTGCAGGTGGCCCAGCTTCGCCACTACCGGGAGGAAGTCCGGGCGGTGCGCGAGCTGACCGTTACCGGACCGGCATCGGGCGGACCGGCATCCGGGGGTGAGGACATCCGCCACACGCTGGACCTTCTGGAATCGCGGCTGGCGCTGGCGATCAACGAAGTGACCGACGAGATCGGCGTTTTCGGCCAGGACCCCGGAGAAGCGGAGGCGCTGCCCCATATCCAGCGCATCGCCCAGCGGATGCACGACGGCATCTCGCTGCGCCTGATCGACAACGCCCAGGCGATCGGACTGATCGACCGGATCATCCGGCTGGCGGGGTCTCCCGAAAAGGCCAGCCAGCCGGCCATCCACCGGCTCTGCACCCTGCGGGCGGAGATGGCGAACTACGGACTGGGCATGGCGCACACCCATGTCCGGATCAATGCCACCCAGCTACACAACGCGATCCGCAAGACCGTGGGGATGGAAACGGCTCCCGACGATCCGCGCTATCGCCAGTCCTACCTGAACTCGCTGAACGACCTGCTCGACAAGGTCAGGCCGCAGACGATCAACTTCGGATCGATCATGTCGGAGCGGACATCCGCCAAGCGGCTGTTCATGATCGTGGCGCAGATGCTGAAATACGCCGATGCGACCACGCCGGTCCGTTTCCTGATCGCCGAGTGCGAGTCGGCCTTCACGCCGCTGACGGCGCTCTATTACGCCAAGCTGTTCGGCGTCGCCGACAAGGTCGATATCAGCCCGCTGTTCGAGACGGAAAAGGCGCTGGAACAGGGCAGCCGGGTGATCGACCAGCTGCTCGACAATCCGCATTACCGCGCCTATGTCCAGGCGCGCGGCCGGCTGTGCATCCAGACCGGCTTTTCCGACGCCGGGCGCTATTTGGGACAGACGCCGGCCTCGGCGTCGATCGAGCGGCTGCGGCTGCGCATCGCCCGGCTGTTCCCCAAGCACGGGCTGACGGGCGTCCAGCTCGTCATCTTCGACACCCATGGCGAATCGATCGGCCGGGGTGCGCACCCGGCGGGCTTCGAGGAGCGGCTGAGCTATACCGCCACGCCGTATTCGCTGGAGTACCTTGCCGACAACAAAGTCGATTTCAAGCAGGAGGTCAGCTTCCAGGGCGGCGACGGCTTCCTGTATTTCGTGTCGCCCGCCGGGGCGCTGGCGGTGATCACCCGTATCCTGGAGCACATGTTCGGCGACCGGGGCGAGGCGCGGAACGACCCCTATTACGAAGATCCGGATTACATCACCGAGTTCTTTACCACGGTGAAGGAGTTCCAGGTCTCGCTGGTCAGGAGCCAGGACTACGCGACGCTGCTGGGCGCCTTCGGCACCAACCTGCTCTATCCGTCGGGCAGCCGCGCGATCAAGCGGCAGCACGACGGCAACGACGATATCGAGCAGGCGTCGGTCAGCCAGATCCGCGCGATCCCGCACAACGCGATCCTCCAGCAACTGGGCCTGCCGGCCAATACCATCAGCGGCGTCGGCGAGGCGATCGACAAGGACCCGGAACGGTTCCGCCAGCTCTACCTGCGCTCCAACCGGTTCCGCCAGCTGATCGGCATGGTCGAATACGGCGCCGCCATCGCGTCGCCCAACGCGCTGCGCGCCTATATCGACACGCTCGACCCCGGCTTGTGGCTGCTGCGGGCGGCCAAGACCCCCGACCGCGCGCGGGCGGAGCAGATGCGGCGGCTGGCCGGATACCTTGAGGACACCCAGCTCCACGCCCGCCAGACCAAGGTCGGACGCAAGCTGTTCGCCGACTACTGCATCCTGCGGAACGGTTTGGACCAGATCGAGGGCGGCGGCTGTGGGGCGCTGGTGAGCGTGGCGGCGCGGGAACAGCTTGGCGTGCTGCACGCGGTCCGGATAGCGCTGATCCACGAGATCTTCCTGCTGTCGACCCACATCCCGCAGTTCAGCAACCAGCACAACACGACCCATGCCCGCCTGCTGCTGCGGGTGCTGCACCTGGACATCCCGACGGCGGTCAGCCAGCTGGAGCGCATTTTCCCGGCGACGACCGATACCGCCGTGACCGGCGATTTCGGCGAGCGCGCGACCTATGCCAGCGACGAGAGCCAGAACTATCAGCGCGAGAACGAGGACATCTTCACGCCGATGAACGGGCTGTACGAACTGATGCGCCGGGTCAGCATCGGCGTCGTCCACCGGATCGGCTTCTTCGGCTGATACGGCAAGGCTTGGGGCGGTGCCGATGCCGGCATGACCGGCAGGCGCGCTCCGTTGCCCTGCCGATCGGGAACCGATAGGCCGGTCGCGGGTTTGACCGGCACCTTGCGCTCATCGTCATCCGGAGACCGGCCATAACGACCCTCAACCTGCTCCTGGCCTCCGGCATCCTGCTGCTCGGTCTGGCCGCCGTCTATGGTATGGCGTGGGGAGCGATGGTGCTGATCCGCTACGGCGCCGCCAGATTGCAGGGCCCCGTCCGCACGTCGCGCCACTGGGTGCGCGACCGGCCGGTGGTGGCGCTGCTGGAGCAGCGGTTCCCACGCGCTTTCCGCTTCGTGGCATCGCGGCTCCGGACGAAACGCTTCGACGGGCTGCCGCTGACGCTGATGGTCCTGTTCGCCCTGTATCTGGTGGCGCTGTTCGGCGGGCTGGTGCAGGAGCTTCACGAGGCCGAAGGGCTGGTCCGGCTGGACAACGCGGTGGACCGCTGGTTCGACGCGCACCGGGTCCAGCCCTTCATCGACGCCATGGTGTGGCTGACCCTGTGGGGTGAAGGTCCGACCACGACCATCGTCGGGCTGGTGGCGTCCCTGCTGTGGTGGAGCAGCAGCCGGGGGCATCTGGTCATTCCATACTGGATCTGCGTGCTGGGCGCCCAGGTCACGACCTGGAGCGCCAAATACATCATCGCGCGCGAGCGCCCGGCTAACTGGGACCTGATCGAGGCGCACAGCCCGGCCTTCCCCAGCGGCCACGCGACGGCGGCCATTTCCGTCTATGGCTTCATCGCCTACAGCGTATGGCGGACGATCCAGACCAAGCCGCGTGCCCGGTTCGAGGTGGTGTTCTGGGGAGCAGTGGCGATAGCGATGATCGGCTTCAGCCGGATCTACCTGAGCGTCCACTTCCTCAGCGACGTCGCCAGCGGCTATGTGGTCGGCGGCTTCTGGCTGGCGGTCGGAGTCGTCGTGACCGAGTGGTACACCGAGAAGCGGCACGTACGGCAGGCGAGGCGGGAGCGGTCCACCGACGCCCTCGGTGAAGGGCAGGACAAGCAGGGTGCGGATCGGCATCTCCGCTAATTCCGGATGTTACCGGACAGGTTTTCAACCATTCCAAATTGGGGCCTGCCCCTTGACCCAAACGGTCTTAGACCAAAGTACAGCGTTACAGTCTCGTCCGGATCGCTATTATATAAGTCCATCACCCACGAAATGGTGAGGCGAGCTGTGCTCAAGGTGTGCAACCCCGAGCTTCGCTTGTAATGTCCCAACCAGGAGAGGATTACGCTATGAAGTGGAAGACCCCCCGGATCGTCGAGATCGCCGTCGGCATGGAAATCAACTGCTACGCCTGCGCCGAGATCTAATCTACCCTAAGCTACCCGCACCGCCTGCGGTTGAAGACTGGATACGGCCGTGAAAATAGTTGTGCTGGGCTCGGCCGCCGGCGGTGGCTACCCTCAATGGAACTGCAACTGCGACACCTGCCGCAGGGCTTGGAGCGGCGACCCCGTCGCCAAGCCGCGCACGCAGTCGTCCCTTGCGATCAGCGCCGACGGCGAGAGCTGGTTCCTTTTGAACGCCTCGCCCGATCTGCGGAAGCAGATCCTCGATACCCCCCTGCTCCACCCGAAATCCGGACGCCGGCACAGCCCGATCATCGGGGCCGTGCTGACCAACGGCGACGTGGACCATGTCTGCGGGCTGATAAACCTGCGGGAAAGCCAGCCGCTGACGCTCTACGCGACGTCGCGCATCCATGAAGTGCTCGCAGCCAACAGCGTCTTCCAGGTGCTGAACGCCGATCTGGTGAAGCGCCGGACGCTGGCGCTGAACACCTCGGTCGAGCTTGAGGGTCCCGATGGTCCCAGCGGCATCACCGTCGAGATGTTCACGGTCCCCGGCAAGGTAGCGCTGTACCTGGAAGGTGCTGCACCGGTGCTGGACGGCGAGACGGAAGACACGGTCGGGCTGCGCATAAGCGGTATTGGCAAGAGTTTTTTCTATATTCCCGGCTGTGCCCGGCTGACCCCCGCCTTGGCGGACCGCGTCCGCGGCGCCGAGCTGCTGCTGTTCGACGGGACGCTCTGGCGCGACGACGAAATGGTCATCCAGGGCGTCGGCACGAAGACCGGACGGCGGATGGGGCATATGAGCGTGTCGGGGCCGGACGGGTCGCTGGCCGCCTTCGCCGATCTCGGCATCCGCCGCAAGATATTCATCCACATCAACAATACCAACCCCATACTGCTGGATGACAGCCCCGAACGAGCATTCGTAAAAGAAGCCGGCTGGGAAGTGGGGGAAGACGGAATGGAGGTATCGCCATGACTGAATTATTGAGCCCCGACCAGCTTGAAGAACGCCTGCGCGCAATTGGCGCCGCCCGCTACCACAGCCTCCACCCGTTCCACGAACTGCTGCATACCGGCAGGCTGAACTTCGGGCAGGTCCAGGCTTGGGCGCTGAACCGCTACTATTACCAGTGCAACATTCCCATCAAGGACTCGGTCGTGCTGTCGCGCCTGACCAGTGTCGAGGACCGCCGCGCCTGGCGCCAGCGGATCATCGACCATGACGGCAGCCAGCCCGGCGAAGGCGGCATCGCCCGCTGGCTGAAGCTGACCGAAGGGCTGCACCTGGACACCGCCTATGTCGAAAGCTGCGCCGGTCTCCTACCGACGACGCGCTTCGCGGTCGAGGCTTATGTGCATTTCGTCCGCGACCGGACGGTGCTGGAGGCGGTCGCCTCGTCTCTGACGGAGCTGTTCTCGCCCGGCATCATCCAGAACCGGGTTTCCGGCATGCTGGCGAACTACGACTTCGTGTCGAAGGAAACGCTGGCCTACTTCAACAACCGCCTGACCGAAGCGCCGCGCGACGCCGATTTCGCGCTGGCTTACGTCAAGCGCGAGGCGCGCCGGCCCGACCAGCAGCAGGCCGTTCTGGCGGCTCTGGAGTTCAAGTGCGACGTGCTGTGGGCACAGCTCGACGCGCTGTACTATGCCTATGTCGCTCCCGGCCACATCTCGCCCGGCGCCTTCGTGCCGGAAGGGTTCACGACCGAACTCAGGCGCTGATTATGAGCGAGGACAGCGGAAGCGTTCGTCCGACGGTCACCGAAGACAGCGTGCCGCGGCTGCCGCGGCACGTGAAGTTCCGGTTCGATCAGGCGCGCGACGCCTGGGTCGTGCTGGCGCCTGAAAAAGTCTTCATGCCGGATGAGATCGCGGTCGAGATCCTGAAAAGGTGCAACGGCGGCACCACATTGCGGGACATCATCGACGACCTCGCCAAGACCTTCGAGGCGGATCGCGACACGGTGGCGTCCGATGTCGTTGTTCTGCTCCAGGATCTGGCCGACAAGGGGATCATCACGCCATGAACGCCCTCTCGCCGTCTCCGGCCAAGGAAAAAGCCGGCTCCGCGGCGCCCGCCCCGCCGCTGGCGCTGCTGGCCGAGCTTACCCACCGCTGCCCGCTGCAATGCCCCTACTGCTCCAACCCGGTGGAGCTGGAGCGGTCGGGCGCCGAACTGGACACGGCCACCTGGAAGCGGGTGCTGGAGGAGGCGGTCGGACTTGGCGTCCTTCAGGTCCATTTCTCCGGCGGCGAGCCGACCGTCCGCAAGGATCTGGTAGATCTGGTGCGGCACGCCGCCAGCCTCGGCTGCTACACCAACCTGATCACGTCGGGCGTGCTGCTGGACGGCGCCCGCTTGCAGGACCTGTACGACGCCGGACTGGACCATGTTCAGCTCAGCTTCCAGGATACCGACATCGAGAGCGCCGAGCGGATCGGCAATTTCAAGGGCGCCCAGGCGCGGAAAATGGACCTCGCCCGGCAGGTCCGGGAACTTGGGCTGCCGCTGACCGTCAACGCCGTCGTCAACCGGCACAACCTGGGCCGGCTGGAAGAGATGATCGAGCTGGCGCTGAAGCTGGGAGCCGAGCGGCTGGAAGTCGCCCACGTCCAGTATTACGGCTGGGCGCTGAAGAACCGCGCCTCGCTGCTGCCGACGCGGGAACAGCTCGACAACGCCACCGCGATCGTGACGGAGGCGCGGGAGCGGCTGAAGGGCCGGCTGATGATCGACTACGTCATCCCCGACTACTACGCCAAGCGCCCGAAATCCTGCATGGGCGGCTGGGGGCGGCAGTTCCTCAACGTCTCTCCGGCCGGCAAGGTGCTGCCGTGCCATGCCGCGGAAAGCATCACCGGGCTGGTGTTCGACCGGGTGCAGGACAAGTCGCTGGCGGATATCTGGCACAACTCCCCCGCTTTCCAGGCTTATCGCGGGACCGACTGGATGCCGGAGACCTGCCGGACCTGCGACCGGCGGGAGATCGACTGGGGCGGCTGCCGCTGCCAGGCCTTCGCGCTGACCGGTTCGGCCGACGCGGTGGACCCGGCCTGCGGGCTGTCGCCGCACCATGCGGAAATCTTCGAACTGGCCGAACGCGAAGCCGGCGCCCCGCCGCCGCCCTTCGTCTACCGCCGGATCGGCGGGGGCTGAGCGCTGCCGGTTACTGGGGCTCTCTTTCTACCATCATGCCAAGGCTTGATCTTGGTATCTCCTTTCCGGAGATGAGCGGTTGACATCTGAACTTCAGGTTGAAGTCCTCACGTCAGCTTGCGCCGGGAGATGCCGAGATCAAGTCCAGGCTTGACGGGATCAGGTGCCGCTCAAAGCGGGCAGCGCCGGGCGATCCAGGCGGGGGGTGAGGAGTCGGTCAGGGCGCCCTGGGCGCCGACGCCGGACAGCACGATATGGTCGTTCCCGACGATGTCGTAGAACTGGGTATAGCCGCCCTCGAAGACGATCGTGAAGCGGGTTCCCAACTGCTTGTACTGGGTGATGGTGCGCTTTTCGGTGCCGCCGAAGGTGCTCCACGAGGTTTGCAGCCCGTCGGTCCACTCGATATAGCCGAGGTCGCATTTGGCGCCCCAGCGTCCGCGCAACGGGTCGGGCGTTTCCGTCGTACCGGCGGAGGCCTGAGCTGCTTCGAACTGGGCGCGGGCTTCTGCGATCAGGGCCATGGCGGTGGCGCGGTCGGCACTGGCCGGCGTCCAGTCCACCCGGTCCGGCGGATCGACGTCAGGGCAACGGACCAGCGCCGGGCCGCCGGGATGCGGGCCTGTGCGGGTGCTGAAATACGATACCTGCTGGATCTTGTCAGGCCCGAGGCGGCTGTAGCGCGCTTCGGTCGAGCCGTCGAAGGCGATCAGGTCGTCGTCCACCATGCCGTAATAGACGGTGCCGCCGGAAGCCAGCGAGGTCCGGGCATCGAACAGATAGCTGCGGTCGGGCTGGTACAGCAGATATTCGGTGGCGCAGCTTGCGGCATCCTTCGACCACTTGCCGAAAAGCCCTGCCGCTTCCTTCGGCGTCGCATCGGCCGGCGGCGGCGGGACGGGCGCCGGTATGGTCGGCGGAGCGGCCGGAGCCGCCGGCGCCGCGAGGCGCGCCGCCTGGACCACCGGCGGCGGTACCGGCTGTTCCGCCATGGGAACGACGTGCTCGGGCAGGCTCCACAGCACGGCGGCGGCGATGCCGGCCAGGGCAGCCGCCGCTGCGCCGGCTTTCGCCACGGTGCTGCGCGAGGGCGGCCACAGGCCGCCGGCCGACGCCGGATCGGACCCCGCCGAAGCCTTCGCCGAGGTCCTGCGCGACGGCGTGAATTCGACCGGTGCCGGAGGCTGGTCCAGGAACTTCGGCCGGACGATGGCGGGAGGCTCCGCCAGTTCAAGCTCCGATCCCAAGCGGAAGGTACGCGGCGCATCCTCCTCGTCGCGGTCGTCGATCTCGAAGATCGGATCGGGCACGGGCGTCAGCTCGAACGGGCGGTCCGGCTCGGCATCCTTCAGGTGTTCCCACAGGATGCGTTCCGGCTTGTCTTTCAGACTGGGGTCGATCAGGACGATCCGGACGCCGTCACCGGGCAGCAATTCCACCAGCGTCCAGGCCATGCGG
>NZ_JCACHA010000593.1:0-9048 GCF_059503625.1 Skermanella sp. | reverse complement strand
TTCGAGGTCGTCGGCCATGAGGCACAGGACCGACCACGTGTCCTTGTCCGTCTCCAGCGTCTCGATAGCGAACCTGAACGCGCTGACATCCATGCCGAACTTCCACCGTGATCCAGGCGTCTGGAGCCGCTCGATGCCGCCCCGACTCATCCCCGCCGCATTGTCCCATACTACCTCTTTCGATAAGGTGGATAAAGTGGTGCCGAGGTCGGACTTCGCCGGACTTTATCGGACTTGGCGGAGCCGTGGGGTGCTGGTATGATGAGTATATGACAAGCTGCCAAGAAACACTTTGAGGGAGGCCCGATGACCGCTCGGCGCATCACCGCGACCTACCGTATCGAGACGGCGTACCCGATCCGCGAAGCGGTCGAGACGATGGCGGGGGAGCAATCGACCGGGACCTTCGTCCGGCTGCCCGGCGAGACCGACGAGATGCGCGAGCTTTACGGAGCGCATATCGAGAGCGTCACGGAATTGGGCGAAGTCGCGGAGCCGTCGCTGCCTGGGGCCGGGATACCGAAAGGCCTGTCGGGCAAGCCGGCGTGGCGGCGGGCCGAGGTGGTGCTGTCGTGGCCGCTGGCGAATTTCGGCGCGTCGCTGCCCAACCTCGTCGCCACGGTGGCCGGCAACCTGTTCGAACTGCGGCCCTTCAGCGGGTTGCGGCTGCTCGACATATCGCTGCCGGAAGAGTTCGCCGCGAAGTATCCGGGGCCGAAGTTCGGTGCGGCGGGGACGCGGCGGCTGTCGGGGGTGGAGGGGCGGCCGCTGATCGGGACCATCGTCAAGCCCAGCGTCGGCCTGGGGCCGGAGCAGACCGCCGATCTGGTCAAGGTGCTGTGCGAGGCCGGGATCGACTTCATCAAGGACGACGAGCTTCAGGCCGACGGGCCGCACTGCCCGTTCGAGGCGCGGGCGCGGGCCGTGATGCGGGTGATCGGGGACCATGCCGAGCGGACGGGCAAGAAGGCGATGTACGCCTTCAACATCACCGGCGACCTGGACGAGATGCGGCGGAACCATGATCTGGTCGTGGAACTGGGCGGCACCTGCGTCATGGCGAGCCTGAACTCGGTCGGGCTGACCGGCATGATCGAGCTTGGCCGGTTCAGCCAGTTGCCGATCCACGCGCACCGCAACGGCTGGGGCTATCTGTCCAGGGAGCCGTCGCTGGGCTGGTCCTATGTGGCGTGGCAGAAGATCTGGCGGCTGGCCGGCGCCGACCACATGCATGTCAACGGCCTTCGGAACAAGTTCTGCGAGAGCGACGAGAGCGTCATCGCGTCCGCCAAGGCCTGCCTGACGCCGATGTTCGACAGCAAGCCGTGCACGGCGATGCCGGTGTTCTCATCCGGCCAGACGGTCCGGCAGGCTCCCGCGACTTATGCCGCTCTCGGATCGACGGACCTGATCCATGCGGCCGGCGGAGGCATCATGGCGCATCCCGACGGTCCGGCCGCCGGTTTCGCGGCGCTTCGCGAGTCCTGGGAAGCGGCCCTGGCCGGCGTCCCGCTGGAGGATTATGCGCGGGACCATCCGGCGCTCGCCAAGGCGCTGGGAGCCTATGCGGCATGAGACCGCCGTCATGAGACCCCTGCCCCAGGGTCCGCTGGTCAGCTTCTACGGCGACGACTATACCGGGTCGTCCGCCGTGATGGAGGTGCTGACCTTCGCCGGCTTGCCGACGGTGCTGTTCCTGGACGTGCCGACGCCGGAGCGGCTTGCCCGGTTCGCGGGGTATCGAGGCATCGGCATCGCCGGCGTGGCGCGGTCCAGGGGCCGGAAATGGATGGACAAGCACCTGCCGCCGGTGTTCCGGGCGCTGGCGGAGCTGAAGGCGCCGGTTTCCCACTACAAGGTCTGCTCGACGCTGGACTCCGCCCCGCAGGTCGGATCGATCGGGCGGGCTGCCGAATTGGCCGCCCCGATCCTGGGCGGCGCCTGGCATCCGCTGGTGATCGGCGCCCCCGCCATCGCGCGGTACCAGGCGTTCGGCAACCTGTTCGCGGCGGCGGCGGACGGCGTGCGCTACCGGCTGGACCGGCATCCCGGAATGTCGCGCCACCCGGTGACCCCCATGAACGAGGGCGATATCAGGGTCCATCTGGCTCGCCAGACCGAGATGCCGATCGGGCTGGTCGACCTTGTCGCGATGAAGTCGCGCGAGGGCGACGAGGCGCTGAAACGGGAACGGGCGGCGGGTGCCGCCATCGTGGCGCTGGACGTGATCGACGAGGAAACCCTGATCGAGGCTGGGCGTCTGGCTTGGGAACGCGGCGGCGACAGGATCTTCGGCATCGGATCGCAAGGGCTGGAATACGCGCTGGTCGCCTATTGGCGTTCGGCCGGGCTGATCCCGAAGGAGCCTCCCACCCTGAAGGCGGAGCCGGTCGGGCGGATCGCCTGCGTGTCCGGGTCGTGCTCGCCGGTGACGGCAGTGCAGATCCAGGCCGCCGTGAAGAACGGCTTCACCGGTCTCCGGATCGACGTCAGGCGGGCGGTCGATGCCGATGCCTGGGAGCGCGAGATGGGGCGTGCCGCCGATGCCGCGCTGACGGTGCTGAGCCAGGGCGCCGACCCGCTGCTGTTCACGGCGATGGGGCCGGACGACCCGGCGATCGGCGCGCTGAAATCGGCCGTGGAGACGTCGGGCACCACCCTGGACGCGGTCAACGACCGCATCGGGACGGGCCTGGGCTGGCTGCTGGACCGCGTGATGCGGGAAGCGAAGCTGACGCGCGGCGTCATCGCGGGCGGTGACACCTCGGGCCATGCGGCGATGACGCTGGGCATCTACGCGCTGACAGCGCTGGCGCCGATAGCGCCGGGCTCGCCCTTGTGCCGCGCCCACTCCGACGATCCGGCGCATGCCGGGCTGGAGGTGGCGCTGAAGGGCGGCCAGATGGGAGCGCCGGACTATTTCCGAACAGCCAAGCAAGGCTGCGGCTGAGAACCAGAAAAACGGGAGGGAACAGGAACATGACGAAGATCGCACTGCTGGGCGCCGGAGGAAAGATGGGCGTCCGGCTCGCCACCAACCTGCATGGGTCGAGCTTCACGGTGGACCATGTCGAGATTTCCAGCGAAGGGCGGGAGCGGCTGAAATCCGCCATCGGCGCCGAGTGCGTCGACCAGGAACAGGCGCTGGCCGAGGCCGACGTGGTGCTGATGGCGGTGCCGGACCGGCTGATCGGCAAGATCGCCCATACCTTCATCGCCAAGCTGAAGCCGGGCGCCGCCGTCATCATGCTGGACGCAGCGGCCCCTTATGCCGGGGAGTTACCGGAACGGGCCGACATCACTTATTTCGTCACCCACCCCTGCCACCCGCCGATCTTCAACGACGAGGTCGAACAGGCCGCCAAGACCGACTATTTCGGCGGCATCGCCGCCAAGCAGAACATCGTCTGTGCCCTGATGCAGGGACCGGAGGAGCATTACGCCCTGTGCGAGGAGGTTGCCCGGACGATCTACAAGCCGGTGATGCGGTCCCACAGGGTCACCGTGGAGCAGATGGCGATCCTGGAACCCGCCCTGTCCGAGACGGTCGGCGCCACCCTGTCGCTTGCCATGCGCGACGCCGTGGACGAGGCGGAACGCCGGGGCGTGCCGCGCGAGGCCGCGGTCGATTTCATGCTCGGCCACCTGAACATCGAACTCGCCATCGCCTTCGGCGTCTTCCCGCAGGGGCGTTTCTCCGACGGGGCGCTGCACGCGATCGAGCAGGCCAAGCCGGTGATCTTCAAGGAAGGCTGGCTCGACCGGGTCTTCGCGAAGGAGAACGTGCTTCAGTCGGTGAAGGACATCTGCAAGTAGGGGCGGCCGGCATCCCGGTGCCCCTCCCCTACTCCGCCGCCTCCTGCTGACCGAAGACGCTGATCTGCGGCAGGTTGACGACGCAGCGGTCGCCGACGGCGAGGTTGAGGTCGCGCAGGCGTTCGCGGTCCATCACGGCTTCGATCGCGATGCCGTTCAGGTCGACCTCCACCCTGGCGCTCGGGCCGACGGCGTGGATGCCGAGCACCTTGCCGGTGTTGGGGACGTCGTGGCCGTTGGGTCGGGCCAGTTCGACGTCGTGCGGGCGGACAAAGGCGACGGCGGCGCCGTCGCCGCGCAGATGGGTGCGGGCGAAGGGCTGGGTGGTTCCGGGCAGGCGGGCGACGCCGTCGTGGACATCGACCTCGAACCGGTTGACGTTGCCGAGGAAGTCGTAGACGAACGAGGTCGCGGGGTGGTCGTAGACTTCGGTCGGCGTGCCGATCTGCTCGATCCGGCCCTGGCTCATCACGACGACGCGGTCGGCCAGTTCCAGCGCCTCTTCCTGGTCGTGGGTGACGAAGACGCTGGTGATGTGCATCTCGTCATGGAGCCGGCGCAGCCAGCGGCGAAGTTCCTTGCGGACCTTGGCGTCGAGGGCGCCGAACGGCTCGTCCAGCAGCAGCACCTTGGGCTCGATGGCGAGGGCGCGGGCCAGCGCCACGCGCTGCCGTTGGCCGCCGGAAAGCTGGCTGGGATAGCGGTCGGCGACCCAGCTCAACTGGACCATCTCCAGCAACTGCATGACGCGGGCGCGGATCTCGCGCTTGGACAGCCGGACGGCGCGCGGCCGGACATCCAGGCCGAAGGCGACGTTGTCGGCCACCGTCATGTGGCGGAACAGGGAATAGTGCTGGAAGACGAAGCCCACTTCGCGGTCGCGCGGGCTGCGGTCCAGCGCGTCGTGGCCGAACAGGCGAAGGCCGCCGCTGTCAGGGTATTCCAGCCCGGCCATGATGCGCAGCAGCGTGGTCTTGCCGGAACCGGACGGCCCGAGCAGGGCCAGCAGCTCGCCCGACTTCACTTCGAGGCTGACCCGGTCGAGCGCCACGTAATCGCCGAAGCGCTTGGAGATGTTGGAGACTTCGATGGTCATGGCAGACCCTTTCTCAAAGCTGCTTCGGCTCAATGCCGGGCCGAAGCGGCGAGTTCATCGCCGTACCGCCATTCCAGCAGCGACTTGACCACCAGGGTCACAAGCGCCAGCAGGGCCAGCAGCGACGCGACGGCGAACGCGGCAACGAAGTTGTATTCATTGTAGAGGATTTCGACGTGCAGCGGCATCGTGTTGGTCATGCCCCTGATATGGCCGGAAACCACCGACACCGCGCCGAATTCTCCCATCGCACGGGCGTTGCACAGCAGGACGCCGTACAAAAGTCCCCACTTGATGTTCGGCAGCGTCACCCGGCGGAAGACCTGCCAGCCGCTGGCGCCGAGCACGACGGCGGCCTCTTCCTCCTCCGTGCCCTGCTCCTGCATCAGCGGGATCAACTCGCGGGCGACGAAGGGGAAGGTCACGAAGATGGTCGCCAGCACCAGCCCCGGCAGGGCGAAGATGATCTTGATGTTGTGGTCCACCAGCCAGGGACCGAGCCAGCCGTTCAGGCCGAACAACAGCACGTAGACCATGCCGGAGATCACGGGAGAGACCGAGAACGGCAGGTCGATCAGCGTTATCAGCAGGCTCTTGCCCCGGAACTCGAACTTGGCGATGCACCAGGACGCGGCGACGCCGAAGACGAGGTTGAGCGGAACCGCGATGGCCGCGACCAGTACCGTCAGCTGGATCGCCGAGACGGCGTCCTGCTCGACCAGGGCGTCCCAATAGGCCTCGACCCCATGCCCGAGCGCTTGGACGAAGACGAGGATCAGCGGCAGCAGCAGGAAGACCGCGAGGAAGGTCAGCGCGCCGCCGATCAGGGACAGGCGCAGCCAGAGCGGCTCCCGCAGTGCGGGACGCCCGGCGGAGGGGGCAGCGGAAGGAACTGTCGTTTCAGCCGGCATGACGCTTCCTCATCCAGGCTTGCAGCATGTTGATCGCCAGCAGCATCGCGAAGGACACCATCAGCATCAGGGTCGCGATGGCGGTGGCTCCCGCATAGTCGAACTGTTCCAGCTTGATGATGATCAGCAGCGGGATGATCTCGGAGATGCCCGGCATGTTGCCGGCGATGAAGATGACCGACCCGAACTCGCCCACGGCGCGGGCGAAGGCAAGCGCCGTGCCGGTGATCAATGCCGGCAGGATCGCCGGGAAGATCACCCGGCAGAAAGTCTGCCAGCGGGTGGCGCCCAGGCTTACCGCCGCCTCTTCCTCCTCCGGCGCCAGATCCTGAAGGACCGGCTGCACCGTGCGGACGACGAACGGCAAGCCGATGAAGGTCAGCGCCACGATGATGCCGATCGGGGTGAAGGCGACCTTGATCCCCATCGGCTCCAGCCACGACCCGATCCAGCCGTTGCGGGAATAGAGCGCCGTCAGCGCGATGCCGGCGACGGCGGTCGGCAGCGCGAAGGGCAAATCCACGATGGCATCGACGATCTTCTTGCCGGGGAAGCTGTAGCGCACCAGCACCCACGCGACCATCAGGCCGAAGAAGGCGTTGATGAGGGCCGCTATCAGCGACGTCCCGAAGCTGACCCGGAAGGCCGCCAGCACGCGCGGCGTCGTCACCGCCGACCAGAAGCCGGACCAGCCCAATCCGGCGGCCGCCAGGATCAGGCCCGCGAGCGGGATCAGCACGATCAGGCTGAGGTAGCACAGAGTAAAACCCAGCGTCAGCCCGAAGCCGGGCAGAACGCTGGGTTTCCTCAGCGACCACCTCCCCACGCGCACCTGCGGCGCGCTTTTAAGGGAGATATCGGTCACGGTCATTTTCCCGGCTGATAGATCTGGTCGAAGATGCCGCCGTCGGAGAAGTGCTTCTTCTGCGCAGCCTGCCAGCCGCCGAGCCGTTCATCTATCGTGAACAGGTTGGCCTTGGTGAAGACGTTCTCGTACTTGGCGGCTACCACCGGATTGCGCGGACGATAGAAGTTCTTGGCGGCGATCTCCTGTCCGGCGTCGGAGTACAGGTAGTTCAGGTACGCCTCCGCCACCTTGCGGGTGCCTTTGCGGTCCACGACCTTGTCGACGACGGCGACGGGAGGTTCGGCCAGTATGGTCAGGCTGGGAACGACGATCTCGAGCTTGTCGGCGCCCAGTTCCTTGATCGACAGGAACGCCTCGTTCTCCCACGACAGCAGGACGTCGCCCAGGCCGCGTTCGGTGAAGGTGATGGTAGAGCCGCGGGCGCCGGTGTCGAGCACGGGCACGTTCTTGAAGATCTGCTCCAGGAACTCCTTGGCCTTGGCTTCGTCGTCGTTCCACTTCTCCAGCGCGTAGCCCCAGGCCGCCAGATAGTTCCAGCGGGCGCCGCCCGACGTCTTGGGGTTGGGCGTGATGACCTGGACGCCCGGCTTGGCAAGGTCGTCCCAGTTCTTGATGCCCTTGGGATTGCCCTTGCGGACCAGGAAGACGATGGTCGAGGTATAGGGCGAGCTGTTCTGCGGCAGCCGGGCCTGCCAGTCCTTGGCGATCTGGCCGCGTTCGGCGATGGCGTCGATATCGTAGGCCAGCGCCAGCGTCACGATGTCGGCGTCGAGCCCGTCGATCACCGAGCGCGCCTGCTTGCCCGAGCCGCCATGCGACTGGTTGACCCGCACGCCATCGCCGCCCTGGGTCTTCCAGTACTCGGCGAAAGCCTTGTTGTATTCGACATAGAGTTCGCGCGTCGGATCGTACGAGACGTTCAGAAGCGTCGTATTTGCGGCCGCCGGCATGGAGGTGAGCAGGCCGCACCCAAGGGCGCCAGCCGCAAGTGTGGCACCGAGAAATCCGCGTCGGAGAAGGCCGATCACCATCTTGACTCCCCTGTTCATAGCGCTTGCGTTTGAAACTACGAACAACACAAACTTTATGTGTGTGTTTTGCACAACTTCCACCGGAATAGTAGAGTTATAAGGCCCGAGATGGAAAGCTTTTTTTCGGGTCTGGCACAATCATGAAATTTCGCCACGCCGCCCCGGCGCGTCACGATCCCGACAAATGCCTTGACCCAGGCTCTTTGGAGCGCACATAACAGCCGATCCGCGGGATCAGGGCCATTATGCTGACGAACAAGGGAAAATACGGTCTCAAAGCCCTTCTGCATCTGGCGAACCACGAAGGCGACGGATCGATTTCGATTTCCGACATCGCCGAAAGCAACAACATCCCGAAGAAATTCCTCGACGCCATCCTGCTGGAGTTGAAGAACGCTGGCCTCCTTTACAGCAAGAAGGGCAAAGGCGGCGGCTACTGGCTGGCCAAGCCGTCGGACAAGATCATGCTCAGTTCGGTCATCCGCGTGCTGGACGGCCCCCTGGCACCGATCGCCTGCGCCAGCAGGACGGCCTACCGCCCCTGCGCCGACTGCGAGGATGTCGCGGCCTGCGAAATCCGCGCTCTCATGCAGGAAGTCCGGGACGCGATGGCGAAAGTGCTGGACGGCACCAGCCTTGCCGACCTGCGCAGCCGGAGCGCCGCGGCGGAAGCGATCCTGCTCTACGATATCTGAGGCGGGTCTGAGGCGGGTCTGAGGTGGGTCTGAGGCGGGACCAATCGATTGCGATCCGCGAATGTCGATTGGCGGCGTCGCATTTTGCAAAGGGCTTGGTTCATATTTGGTTTTCGAGTGATCTTGACTGAAGGCCGACAGGGATGGGCCAACAGCGTTTTCGACACGCTGGGGCGTCAATTTTTCCACGGATGGACACGGATTTCACACGGATGAACACGGATAAATTGAACTTTGAATACATCCGCGACATTCGATCCGCTCAACGTGCATCTTATCCGTGTCCATCCGTGGAAAGCCTAAGAAGGTTTGGAGGCACGAGGCTCATCACCCTGAAACCCGACGTGAGCAAATCCCGCCCCTGGACCTATTCTCAAGATCAGGCTGGGCGGGCATGCTTGTTGCTGTGACATGGCTTGCAAGAGCTGGCAGTCACAGGCGGGTTGAAGGCGATGGGTCGCGGTGGAGTGATATATTTCGATCGGGTGAAGGCGGTGCGCCGTCAGCAGGCCGCCAATCTCGGACGCAACCGGGACACCCTGCCGGATGAACACGCGACGATGTCCGATAAGGTGAACTTCAACCTTGCGATAGCCCAGGTGTGGCACCTGATCGTCGCGGATCGACTGAA
>NZ_JCACHA010000592.1:0-18451 GCF_059503625.1 Skermanella sp. | reverse complement strand
GCCCGGAACAGGGGGATGGCGCGGCCAAGGTCGATCATCGCGCGGTCGGCCAGTTCGACCGCCGCCGGGCGCAGCGCCACGATATGCTGCGCCGACTCCATCGCCTGCCGGAATGTGGGGAAATGGCAGATGCCCAGCACCTTGTGGCGGGGCAGGGGCTGCAGGTCGATCTCGATCCGCTGGAAGAAGCCCAGCGTCCCTTCCGATCCGACCAGCAGCTTGGCTAGGTTGACCTTGTCCCCGCCCAGCCGCTCGATGTTGTAGCCGCCGACCTTGCGCTGGACGGTCGGGATACGCGCCGTGATCTCGTCGGCTTCGCGCCGGTACAGGTCCCGCATCCGCCGCAGCAGGTCCTGATGGCGGGCCGGAAGGTCGTTCCGTTCCGGATCGACCTCGTCGAAGTGGAGGGCGCTGCCGTCGGCAAGCACGGCGTCGATGGCGCGGACGTTATGGACCATGTTGCCATAGCGGAGCGACCGGGTGCCGCAACTGTTGTTGCCGGCCATCCCTCCCAGCGTCGCCTGCGCGCTGGTGGAAACATCGACCGGAAAGAACAGGCCGTGCGGCTTCAGCCGCTTGTTCAGCGTGTCGAGCACGAGACCGGGCTGGACGACCGCCGTGCGTGCTTCCGCGTCGAAGGCGACGACGCCGTTCAGGTGCCGGGAGCAGTCCATCACCAGCGCCTCGCCGACAGTCTGGCCGCACTGCGAGGTCCCGCCGCCGCGCGGCAGCACCGGAACGCCGGCATCCGCCGCGATCTGCAAGGCGATCTCGACGTCCTGCTCGTCGCGTGGGACGACCACGCCGATCGGCTCGATCTGGTAGATCGACGCATCGGTGCTGTAGCGCCCGCGCGAGAAGGCGTCGAACAGCACGTCGCCCTTCATCTCGCGCCGCAGCCGTTCAGCCAGCGCGCTGTCGCCGATCCGCGAAGAGGTCGGGGCGGCTGGCGTGGGACGAGAGTCGAGCGGCATGGCGTTTTCCCCGGAGCGTTATTCGGTTCGTTTCCATCAACATAACGATTTGAATGCAAAATGCCAATGCCTCGAAGATCGGCATCTGGCTTCCGGTTCGCCCGATCGAACTTAACGCAATCCGTTGCAGCGGAACGGAGTGTCAATAATGCCGACTTATGGCCTAACCGGAACGTTTCGATCTTGCCGGCGGATCGAATTTATCGCGTACGGCGGTCGAACATGGTTGCCATAAAGGCAATTTTGAATGCAAAATGGTTCATGTACTCCGGAATGGAAATGCCAAACCCGTTCCGGATCAAAGAACGTATACGGGAGGAAACATCAAAATGGCCCATCGCGGCGGACGCCACTTCCTTCAGATTCCGGGTCCGACAAACGTCCCCGACCGCATCCTGCGGGCGATGGACCGGCCGACCATCGACCATCGCGGGCCGGAGTTCCAGAAGCTCGGGCAGGAAGTCCTCGAAGGCATCAAGCCGATCTTCGGAACCACCCAGCCGGTCGTGATATACCCGGCTTCCGGCACCGGCGCGTGGGAAGCCGCCATCGTCAACACGCTGTCGCCCGGCGACAAGGTGCTGATGTTCGAAACAGGTCATTTCGCGACCCTCTGGCGCAGCCTCGCCCAGCGTTTCGGGATCGAGACGGAGTTCGTGCCCGGCGACTGGCGTCACGGCGTCGATGCCGGGGTGGTCGAAGCCAAGCTGCGCGACGACCGCGACCGCGCCATCAAGGCCGTCATGGTCGTCCATAACGAGACCTCGACCGGCGTCACCACCCGCGTCCCCCTGGTCCGCCAGGCCATCGACCGCGCCGGGCACCCGGCCCTGCTGCTGGTCGATACCATCTCGTCGCTGGGCTCGATCGACTACCGCCACGACGAATGGGGCGTCGACGTCACCGTCGCCGGCTCGCAGAAGGGGCTGATGCTGCCGCCGGGGCTTAGCTTCAACGCCGTTTCCGAAAAGGCGCTGGCCGCCAGCCGGAACAACCGCATGCCGCGTTCCTACTGGGACTGGCAGGACATGCTGAAGCCGAACCAGAACGGCTTCTTCCCCTATACCCCAGCCACCAACCTGCTCTACGGCCTGCGCGAAGCCGTCGCCATGCTGATGGAAGAGGGGATGTCCAACGTGTTCGCCCGGCACGACCGCCATGCGGAGGCGACGCGCCGCGCCGTGCGCGCCTGGGGCCTGGAAATCCTGTGCGCCGAGCCGGCCGAATATTCCAGCGCCCTGACCGCCGTGCTGGTCCCCGAAGGCCATGACGCCGACGAACTGCGCCGCGTCATCCTGGACCGGTTCGACATGTCGCTGGGCGCCGGCCTCGCCAAGCTGGCCGGCAAGGTCTTCCGCATCGGCCATCTCGGCGATTTCAACGACCTGTCGCTGGCCGGCACCCTGGCCGGCGTGGAGATGGGGCTGAGCGTCGCCGGCATTCCGCACCGCTCCGGCGGTCTGGACGCCGCCATGCGCTATCTGGAAGGCAACGGCGGGGAAACAAAGAAAGCCGCGGAGTAAACCGCGGCCCCGCCGCCGCATCGTCAAAATGAAAATTCCTGGGAGGAAACGAGATGTCCTTTAACCGCAAGCTGCTCGCTTCAGTGCTGTTCGCCGGCTCTCTCTTCGCCAGCGCCGCTTCGGCGCAGACCGAGATCAAGCTCGGCCATGTCGGTGAGCCCGGATCGCTGCTCGCCCTCTCGGCGGAGGAGTTCGCCCGCCGGGTCAACGAAAAGGTGGGCGGTCAGGCCAAGATCGTGGTGTTCGGCTCCAGCCAGCTCGGCGGCGATTCCGAACTGCTGAAGAAGCTGAAGCTCGGCACCGTCGATCTGGCGCTGCCCTCCACCGTCATGTCGTCGGAAGTCCCGCTTTTCGGCTTGTTCGAACTGCCCTATCTGGTCAAGGACCGCGCCCACATGGCCCGCCTCCGCGACGAGATCGTGATGCCGGTCATGGCTCCGGCGGCTGAAAAGGACGGCTTCAAGATCCTGGGCGTCTGGGAGAACGGCTTCCGGCAGATCACCAACAGCAAGCGTCCGATCGAAAAGCCGACCGACCTCCAGGGCATCAAGCTGCGCGTTCCCAGCGGCGTCTGGCGCGTCAAGATGTTCCAGTCCTACGGCGCCAATCCCAGCCCGATGGCCTTCTCCGAAGTGTTCGTGGCGCTCCAGACCGGCGTGATGGACGGACAGGAAAACCCGCTGGCCCAGATCTACCCGTCGCGCTTCTACGAAGTGCAGAAATACCTGTCGATGACCAACCACGTCTATACGCCGGCCTACCTGACCGCCGGCCGGAGCTGGAAGAAGTACAGCCCAGAAATGCAGTAGGCGCTGACCGACGCGGCGGTGGAATCGCAGCCCGTCGTCTTTGAACTCGCGGCCAAGATGGACGAGGACTTCCTGCAGAAGCTCAAGGATGGCGGCATGCAGGTCAACCAGGTCGATCAGAGCGTCTTCGTGGCCGCCAGCGAGGGCATCTACAAGGAATTCGCCACCCAGGTGCCGGAAGCCAAGGACCTGATCCAGAAGGCGCAGGAACTCGCCAAATCCGGTTCCTGATCGCCCGTAGCATCGCGGCCGTCCACCTATAAGGGACGGCCGCACGGCTTCTCCGCCATCCGCAAAGGAGCGTTTCCTTGTCCGTGCTCCCAATGCTGCGCACCGGCTTCGGCCGGGTGCTCGAGGCTATCGTCGTCTTTCTCGTCGTAGCGCTCACCGTCATCATCATCGCGGGCTTCGTCTTCCGCAGCTTCGGCAGTTCGCTGGTCTGGTACGACGAGGTCGCGTCGATCGGTCTCGCGTGGCTGACATATTACGGCTCGGCGCTGGCGGCGTTGCGCGGCGCCCATATCGGCTTTCCCGGCATCGTCAACGCCATGCCGCCGCGCCTGCGGCTGGCCGTCGCCCTGTTCGGCGAAGCCTGCGTCTTCCTGTTCTTCATCGTCCTGACCTATACCGGCATGGAAGTGCTGATGATCCTGGAAGGCGACACCCTGGTCAGCCTGCCAAGCATTCCGCTCCAGCTCACCCAGTCGGTGATCCCGATCGGCGCCGTCCTGTTCATGATCGCGGAACTGCTGCGCCTGCCCGACGTCATCAAGTCGGCGCTCGGCGACGGCTTCGTCGATCACGAGCTTGAAGACGCTCTCCCCGGCATCGAGGCGCCGCCCGTCCACACGGGAGCCCACGGAGCATCAGCCGGCAGCCCCGTTCTCGAGGGAGGTTCGCGCCGATGACCATCGGTTTCATGCTCAGCGGCCTGTTCGCCCTGGTCCTGCTCAACGTTCCCATCGCGGTGGCCCTCGGCCTCGTCGCGATGACCGCGATCGTCCTGATGCAGGGCATCGACATGCTGCCCAACGTCGCTCTCGTCATGTTCGACGGATCGACCAACTTCCCGCTGCTGGCGATCCCGCTGTTCATCCTGGCCGGCGCCATCATGAACGCGTCCAGCATCTCGCGCCGGCTGGTGGCCTTCGCCTCCGCCCTGTTCGGCTTCGTCCGGGGCGGGCTGTCGATGGTGGTGATCGGCGCGTCGATGTTCTTCGCGGAGATTTCCGGCTCCGCCGTCGCCGGCGTCGCGGCACTCGGCACGATCCTGATCCCGGCGATGCGGGCGCGGGGCTATTCCAAGGAGTTCTCGGCGGCCATCTGCTCCTCGGCCTCCAGTCTCGCGATCATCATCCCGCCGTCGATCCCGATGATCCTCTACGCCGTCATGGCCGAGACGTCGGTGGTCAAGATGTTCGTCGCCGGCATCATTCCGGGTATCCTCGGCGCCGTCGGTCTGGCGCTCACGGCCTATATCATCGCGGTCCGCAAGAACTTCCCGGTGGAGGAACGGTTCCAGGTCAGCCGCGTCTGGGCGACCTTCAAGGACGCCGCCTGGGCCTTCCTGCTGCCGGTGATCATCCTCGGCGGCATCTTCGGCGGCTTCGTGACCGCGACCGAAGGAGCCGGGCTGGCGGTCGCCACGGCGCTGTTCATCAGCCTGTTCATCTACCGCGAGCTGAACCTGCGCGAACTGCGCAAGGCCTGCATCGACGGCGGCATCCAGACGGCCGTGGTCATGCTGCTGGTCGCAAGCTCCGCCCTGATCGGCACCTTCCTGACCGAAGCGCAGCTTCCCCAGGAGCTGGCGCGCGGCATCACCTCCATCACCGACGACAAATACGCGGTGCTGGCCCTGCTGAACGTCGCCTTCCTGATCCTCGGCATGTTCCTTCACTCGGCGGCGGCGATCATCCTGGTGGTGCCCATCGTCATGCCGCTGGTCCATCAGCTCGGCATCGATCCGGTGCATTTCGGTCTGGTGGTCACGCTGAACCTTGCCATCGGCCAGCAGACCCCGCCGGTCGCCAGCGTGCTGATCGCCGCGTGCTCGATCGCCCGGTCGGACATCTGGGAAACGACCAAGGTCAACCTGGGCTTCATCGGCGTCCTGCTTCTCGTGCTGATGATCTGCACCTACGTACCGGCCCTGTCGCTGGCGCTGGTCGATGTATTCTACGGATGATGGTATTGCGGGGAAAATGACGCATGGTTGAGGAAATCAGATCCGCCGGTTCCGGCCCGCTGGCCGGCATCAAGGTGATCGAACTCGCCCACATCATGGCCGGCCCCGTCTGTGGCCTGATGCTGGCCGACATGGGCGCCGACGTCGTCAAGGTGGAGAAGGTGCCCGGCGGCGACGACAGCCGACGCATGGTGCCGCCGGCCATCGAAGGTGAATCTGCGGCCTTCATGATGATGAACCGCAACAAGCGCGGCATCGCGCTCGACCTCAAGAACGAAGACGGCAAGGCGGTGCTCCACCGCCTGCTGCGCGACGCCGACGTGGTGATCGAGAACTACCGGCGCGGCACGATGGAGAAGCTGGGCTTCGGCTACGAGGCAATGCGGGAGATCAACCCCGGCATCATCTATTGCGAGATCTCCGGCTTCGGCCGGACCGGCCCGCTGGCCGACGCCGCCGGCTTCGACCTGATCGCCCAGGGCATGAGCGGCCTGATGAGCATCACCGGCGAGGGCCATGGCCGCCCGCCGGTCAAGGTCGGAGCGCCGGTGACCGACATCTCCGCCGGCCTGCTGGCCTGCATGGGGGTGATGGCGGCGCTGGTCGAGCGCGGCAAGACAGGGCAGGGCCAGAAGGTCGATACCTCCCTGTTCGAGGCCGGCATCATCCACACCTACTGGCAATCGGCGATCCGGCTGGCGACGGGAGTCAGTCCGGGGCCGATGGGCTCCGCCCATCCGCTCAACGCGCCGTATCAGGCATACCCCACAGCCGACGGCTGGATCAATGTCGGGGCAGCCAACCAGTCCAACTGGCTGCGCCTGCTCGACGCCATCGAGGCGCCGGAACTGGCGGAGGACCCCCGCTTCGCCGCCAACCCCGGCCGCATGGGCAACCTGGACGAATTGACCGCCGTGCTCAGCGCGATCTTCAAGCGGCGCACCACGGCCGATTGGCTGGCGGTGCTGGAACGCGCCGGCGTCCCCGCCGGTCCCGTCCTGACCATCGCCGAAATGCACGACCACCCCCAGACCCGCGCCCGCGACATGGTGGTCAAGGTCGAGCACGAAAAGGCGGGACCGGTCGAAACGCTGGGACTGCCGATCAAGTTCTCCCGCACCCCCGGCGGCGTCCGCCGCGGCGCTCCGACCTTCGGCCAGGACAGCCGCGCGCTTCTGGCCGAACTGGGCTATGGAGAGGACGAAATCGACCGTCTCGCCGGGTCGGGAGCCATCGGCTAGGTTTTATACCGCCGGCACCGAAGCTCGACTGGTCTGGAGCGCTGACTGTTTCCTGAGCATCGGCCTATTTGTTTGACAAATATGCCAATGCTTCGTAGCGTGATTTCCATCGCGGCGGACCGTTGAGTCCTCCCCTGGAAATCACGCTGTTCGGAGGAAAATCCAAAGTGACCGATAGCTTCAAGGCCTTTGTCATCGAGGATGCTGACGGCAAGCCGAAGGGCGGCTTCAAGCAGCTGAACCTCGCCGACCTGCCCGACAACGACGTGCTTGTCGAGGTCGCCTATTCCACCGTCAACTACAAGGACGGTCTGGCGGTGTCCGGCAAGGGCCGGATCGCCCGCAAGCTGCCCATGGTCGGCGGCATCGATCTTGCCGGCACAGTGGTCGAATCCCGCTCTTCCCAGTGGAAGCAGGGCGACCGGGTGATCGTCAACGGCTGGGGCCTGTCGGAAACGGCGTGGGGCGGCTATGCCAAGTTCCAGCGCCTGAAGCCGGAATGGCTGACCCGCCTGCCGGACGCCTTCACCCTCGAAGAGGCGATGGGCATCGGCACCGCAGGCTACACCGCCTCCCTCTGCGTCGACGCGCTGGAGAAGTGGGGCGTCATCCAGCCCGGCGGCAAGGAAGTGCTGGTCACGGGGGCCGCCGGCGGCGTCGGCTCGGTTGCGGTGGCGCTGCTCGCCAAGCGGGGCTATCCGGTGACGGCGGCGACCGGCCGTCCGGAAACCCATGACTATCTCGGCAGCCTCGGCGCCACCAGCTTCATCGAGCGCGGCGCGCTGTCGGAAAAAGGTGCGCCCTTGCAGAAGGAGCGCTGGGCCGGCGGCGTCGATGCGGTCGGCGGCCAGACGCTGGTCACCGCCCTGTCGCAGACCGTCTACGGCGGCGCCATCGCCGCCTGCGGTCTGGCAGGCTCGGCCGACCTGCCGGGAACGGTGCTGCCCCACATCCTGCGCAGCGTCGCCCTGTTGGGCGTCGACAGCGTGATGGCGCCGCAGCCCAAGCGCGACGCCGCCTGGACCCGCCTCGCCCGCGATCTCGACAAGGCGCACCTGAAGTCGATGTACGAGGTCCAGCCCTTCGACGCCCTGCCCGGTCTGGCAACGAAGATCCTGGCTGGCCAGATCCGCGGCCGCGTGGTGATCGACATCAACGGGTGAGTCTTCCGCCTGACCGGCGATCCAGGAATGGCGCTGGGTCTCATCGAGCGGATCGAGTAGCAGGATTGGAGTTGGAGCCGCCGATCCCGAAGCCCAGCGACTGCTGCATGCCCGCAGTCCACTGGGCTTCCATGCGGGCGGCGATCTCCGAACAGGGTGGACAGCCGCTTCATCCGGTCATGCCGAGTTTCGCCGGGGATGAACTCCCCGGCGCGCTTGAAGTGTTGGGCCGTGGCCCAACAAGCACTTTCCTCATAGGCCAAGCTTAAGGACCGTTGGTTTCATAGCCGCTGAGATTGTCGCTCCAGACCCTGATCATCGATCCCTCTCCCGTTGTAGATCTTCGAGCGTCGGCCGGCCGGCATTGGCGGCGGTGAGGCGCAGATCGAGGCCGAGCACGGTCAGGATAGCCATTATCTTGTTGAAGCCGAGCTCGCGCTGGGCTCCGGTTTCCAGGGCCGTTATCGTGGCCCGGCTGGTTCGGGAGCGCTGGGCAAGCTGCGTCTGGGTCAGCCCCAGCACCTTGCGCTCGACAGCGATCCTTTCGCCGATAACCAGCAGATCCAGCATATGGGTGCCTCATATATCAGGCATATCAAGTCAAAACGGTTTAAGTGACTAACATATAAGGCATTGAGGCGCGAGCCAAACATATAGGCAAGGCTGGCGCCGGGAGGCGATGCCGTTCCTCCCGCAACACCGTGCAGACTGTCCCCCGAGCAGCCCCAATCTCACCCCTCTGTATACGCAAAATGCCGCTTGATCCGGTTTCAAGATACATGCTTGCCATAATATGATTAGCATGCATACAATCATGCAGCAAAAGGCAAGGGCGGGCATACAAACACTAAGCCCGGCCCATAACGGAGGGAACGTTCGATATGCAGAAGCGAGGATCTATCCCGCTCCCGGTACCCCTGTGCCGATCCGATATCGAGGGGGAGGCGCTGCGCCATGTCCCCTGAACTGATCTCGATCTATGCGCTGGCGGTGATGTTCATAATCGCCACGCTGCTGCCGATCAACATGGGCATACTGGCGTTCGTCGGCGCCTTCCTGATCGGGACGCTGGTGGCGGGGCTGGGCACCAAGGAAATCATCGCCGGTTTCCCGACCGGGCTGTTCCTGACGCTCGTCGGCATCACCTACCTGTTCGCCCTGGCGCAGAACAACGGCACCATCGACTGGCTGGTCCAGCTTGCGGTCCGGGCGGTCAAGGGACATGTCGCGGCGATCCCCTGGATCATGTTCTTCATCGCCGCGGTCCTGACCTCCGTCGGCGCCGTCAGCCCGGCGGCGGTCGCGATCATCGCTCCGATAGCACTCGGCTTCGCGATCCAGCACAAGATCAGCCCTTTGCTGATGGGCCTGATGGTGATCCACGGCGCGCAGGCCGGCGGTTTTTCTCCGATCAGCATCTATGGCGGCATCACCAACGGCATCGTCGCCAAGGCAGGCCTGCCGCTGAGCGCCGTCACGACCTTCGCAGCCAGCTTCTTCGTCAACTTCGCTGTAGCGGCGCTGCTTTTCGTGCTGCTGGGCGGCCGGAAGCTGATGAGCCGCCGCGCCGTAATGGCCGGGGTTTCCGACAGCGTCCCCGACGGCATACCGGCGGGCAGCGTCGGCGCCATGTCGAACATCCGCACCATCGGCCAGTCCACGCCGCAGGGCGGCGCCCAGGTCTACGGCGATGCCGAGGCTGAATCGCTCCGCGAGGAGCTTGAGCTTTCCATGGGCAACGCCGACAGCGTCATGGGCAAGCAGGTCGCGCGCGAAAGCGCCTTCTCCAAGCCTTACCAGATGGTCACCATCGCCGGTCTGGTGCTGCTGGCCGTCCTGACGCTGGCGTTCAAGCTCGATATCGGCTTCGTCGCGATCACCATCGGCTTGGTCCTGTCGCTGATGTCGCCCAACCTCCAGAAGCGGGCGATAGGGCAGGTGTCGTGGCCGGAAATCGTTCTGATCACCGGCGTCAGCACCTATGTCGGCGTGCTGGAGGCGATGGGCACCATCGACTTCGTCGGCCACAGCGTCGCCGGCATGACCTCGCCGCTGATCGCCGCCTTGCTGCTGTGCTTCATCGGGGCCGTCGTCTCGGCCTTCGCCTCATCGACGGCGGTCCTGGGATCGCTGATCCCGCTGGCCGTGCCGTTCCTTCAGGCCGATACCGGCGTCGGCGCCATCGGCTTCATCGCCGCGATGGCGGTCTCGTCGACCATCGTCGATGTCAGCCCGTTCTCGACCAACGGCGCGCTGGTCCTGGCGAACGCCCAGGGCGTCGACCGCGACCAGTTCTTCCGCCGCCTGATGGGCTATGGAGCACTGGTGACCGTCGTGGCGCCCGTCGTCGTCTGGGGCCTCTTCGTCGTCCTTTGAGAAGCGCCGAAAGTACGGATAGGCGGGGGAAGTCATCGGCCTCCCCCGCCTACCCCGGTAATCCTCCGCCAGTTTTCTGTATCGGTCGTTAGATAATGTGGTTGACTAAGCCCGGCAACGCGTCTAGCTATTTATATAGTGATCGATACAGAAATAGCGGGCCGACCGCGCGATCCGGCTGGGATGACCGACGGTCCGTCATGGAAAGGATGAACGATGAGTGAATTGACTGGTAAGCGCGCCCTCGTGACGGGTGCCTCGCGGGGTATCGGCGCCGCCATTGCGCTGGCGCTTGCGGACAAGGGCGCCGATGTGGCCATCACGTATGAGCGTTCGGCCGATCGCGCAGCCGAGATCGTCCGCGCCATCGAGGAAAAGGGCAGGCGGGGTCTGGCCATACAGGCCGACAGCGCCGATCCGGCGGCGGTGAAGCGCTCGGTCGAAGAGGCGGTCGAAGGGCTCGGCGGCCTCGACATTCTCGTCAACAATGCCGGCATCGCCCGCGCGGGCACGGTGGCGGAGATGAGCCTCGCCGATATCGACGCACTCCTGAATATCAACGTGCGTGCGGTCGTGCTGGCCTCGCAGGCGGCGATCCCGCATCTCGGGCAGGGCGGCCGCATCGTCTCGATCGGATCAAGTCTGGGCGAGCGGGTTCCGTTTCCGGGCGTGACGGTCTACTCCTTGACCAAATCAGCGCTGCTCGCCTTCACCCGGGGCCTTGCGCGCGAACTCGGGCCGCACGACGTCACCGTGAATTTGGTGCAGCCGGGAGCGACCGACACCGATATGAATCCGGCCGATGGCGAACAGGCCGATGGTTTGCGCGCCATGACGCCGCTCGGGCGCTACGGAAACCCACAGGACGTGGCGGCTGCCGTGACGTTCCTTGCGAGCCCCGCGGCAAGACAGATCACCGGGACGATCGTCACGGTCGACGGCGGATTGAACGCCTGAACCAAGCCGTCTGGCGGGAACCTGCCTCAGCAGAAGAGGATGCGCCGATGGCCTATCCCGGAACCGGACGCGTCAGCATATCCGTGCCGGTCGGCGTGAATCCGGCCTCCTGCATTGCGGCGATACGTTACCGGGCATATGTATCGTCCGATGCAGAAATCACCGCAAAGCGCGAAAGCCGAACCGACAAGGGCCGCACGCGGCCGTGGGCGGCCCCGCGAGCTCGATCGCGAGGCCGCTCTAGCACAGGCGACCCGCGTGTTCTGGTCCAAAGGATTCGAAGCGACGTCGATCTCGGACCTCACGAAAGCGATGGGGATCGGGTCGCCCAGCCTCTACGCGGCATTCGGGTCGAAGGAAGCGCTTTACGCCGAGGCGCTCCAACACTATGGCCAATGCTACGAACCGCTCTTCTGGAGCAATTTCCACTCTGCCGCCACGGCGCGCGAAGCGATGATGTCGTTGCTGCTGGACTCCGCCGCATCCATGAGCGGATGCCGCGCCGATATTCCCAACGGGTGCATGGTTGCCCTTTCGTCGGTCGGCAGCGAAGGTCATGAGCAACTCGGCGGGCTGCTGCGGTCGGCGCGCGCTGTCGGGCTGGAACGCATAAAGGCACGCCTGGAGCGGGCCGTCGCGGATGGCGAAGTTCCGGCGTCGGTCGATCTGCACGCACTGGCTCGCTTCGTGCAGACCGTCCAGAGCGGCATGTCGATCCTGGCCCGGGACGGCGCGAGCCGCGCCGAACTGGAGGATGTGGCCCAGGTCGCCATGATGGGCTGGGACGCTCGCGTCGGCACCCGCAACGCGTCACGCCCCGACCGGACGCCGGGCGGCGAGTAGTCTGCATACCGCCAGTCATCACCGCCACGGCTATAGCGCCATCCGCAGCCTCCATCCCCGGCTATAGCTTATTCCGATACCTACATACGTTATATCGTATTTCCCACGTATTGCCGGCAGGTCTATTCTCAAGGCCGCCAAAGAAAAAAACACGGTTCGGGGAGATGCGACTGGGCTGGCGAGTAGTCGCCGGCGGCACGGCTGGGCAAACCCAGTAAAGCCGATCAAAAACTCCGTCATGGCTCAAGAAAAATCTCGGGACCGCGCACCACGAGAGTGAGGACACATGCCTTTCGACCAGATTCTCATCAATAACAATTGGTCTTCGGGGTCGGGTGGCCAGACAATTCCGATGCTGAGCCCTAGCGACGGCAAAGAGATCTCCCGCATCGCCCGCGGCACCGCCGAGGATGTCGACAACGCCGTGCGCGCCGCCCGCCGGGCCTTCGAGGGCGCCTGGGGCCAGACGCCGGCGCTGGAGCGGGGCCGCCTGCTGACCCGTCTCGGCCAGCGGATCCTGGAGAACGCCGAGGAACTGGCCCAGATCGAGGCGAGCGACACCGGCAAGCCGCTCAAGCAGGCCCGAGCCGACATCGTCAACGCCGCCCGGTATTTCGAGTTCTACGGCGGCGCCGCCGACAAGATCCATGGCGACACCATCCCGTTCCTAGACGGCTACACCGTCATGATCCTGCGCGAGCCGCGCGGCGTCACCGGCCATATCATCCCCTGGAACTATCCGGCCCAGATGTTCGGCCGCACGCTCGGCCCCAGCCTCGCCGCCGGCAACGCCGCCGTGCTCAAGCCGGCCGAGGAGGCCTGCCTGTCCTGCATCCGGCTGGCCGAGATCGCCATGGAGATCGGCTTCCCGCCCGGCACCATCAACGTCGTGACCGGCTATGGCGAGGAAGCCGGCGCGGCGCTGGCCGCCCATCCCGGCATCGACTTCCTGTCGTTCACCGGTTCGCCCGAGGTCGGCACGCTGGTTCAGAAGGCCGCTGCGGAACACCATGTTCCCTGCGTGCTGGAACTTGGCGGCAAGTCGCCGCAGATCGTGTTCGAGGATGCCGACCAGCGGCTGGCGATCGAGAGCATCGTCAACGCCATCGTGCAGAACGCCGGCCAGACCTGCTCCGCCGGCAGCCGCGTGCTGGTGCAGCGCTCGATCTTCGACAGCTTCATCGCCGATCTCGCCCGGCGCGTCGCCGCGGTCCGCGTCGGTCCCCATGGCGACGACCTGGATTGCGGTCCCGTCATCAGCGCCAACCAGTTCGACCGCGTCCAGGGCTTCCTGGCCCAGGCCAAGTCCGACGGTGTCCCCGTCCTCGCCGAGGGCGTCATCGTCGAGGGCGCACCCCAAGGCGGCTACTACGTCAAGCCGACGCTGTTCGGTCCCGTGCCGCTCAAGCACTCGCTGGCGTGCGAGGAAGTCTTCGGGCCTGTGCTGTCCGCCATCCCGTTCGACGACGAGGCGGATGCGATCCGGATCGCCAACGGGACCGACTTCGGGCTGGTCGCCGGCATCTGGACCAAGGACGGCGCCCGCCAGTTGCGCATGGCGCGTGCGGTGCGGGCGGGACAGGTGTTCGTCAACGCCTATGGGGCTGGCGGCGGCATCGAACTGCCGTTCGGCGGCGTCAAGAAGAGCGGCCATGGCCGCGAGAAGGGATTCGAGGCGCTGCGCGAGTTCACCGTGGCGAAGACGGTCGTCCTCAAGCACGGCTGAGCGACGATCAAGTCACCGACCAAGACCAAGCAAGACCAAGCAACGATAATCAACCGTAAATCCAAAAGGGGAGGATCGCCCATGTTGTCCCGTCGCGCCCTGTTCGGTGCCTGCGCCTGCGCGCTTGCCTTCGCGGCCCTCGACGCCATGCCGGTGGAGGCCCGCGAGATGCGGGGCCGCCTGGGTCACGTCTTCGCCACCAACAGCCCGGTCGATCAGGCCAGCCAGGAATTCGCCCGCCTGATCAAGGAAAGGTCGAACGGCGAGATCGACATCTCGGTGTTCCCCAACAGCCAGCTCGGCGGCGACGAGACGCTGGGCCGCGAGCTGGCGCGGGGTTCGCTGGAACTGGCGTTCCTCAACCCCGGCTCGCTGACCGGCCTGGACCCCCTGCTCGACATCCATTACCTGCCATACATCGTCAACGACTTCGCGCAGGCCGACAAGGTCTTCTACAACGAGAACGGCATCCTCCAGAAGACGCTGCGGGAAACGCTGCGCAAGCATAAGATGGAGCCGCTGGGCTTCTTCGAGCTGGAGTTCCGCTCGGTCACCAACTCGCGCCGGCCGGTCGAGAAGATCGCCGATCTACAGGGCCTCAAGCTGCGGGTGCCCGGCTCCGCCGGCATCAAGGGCTTCTTCGCCGCAGCACAGGCGCAGCCGATCACGATGCCCTTCCCGGAGCTGTTCACCGGCCTTCAGCAAGGCACTGTGGACGGCCAGGACAACGGGCCGAGCATCACCTACAACTCGCGCCTGTTCGAAGCGCAGAAGTTCATGACGACGACCAACCACGTCTACGCCATGGGCACCGTCGTCGCCGGCGACCGCTTCTGGGGCCGTCTCAGCGACGAGCAGCGGACCATGATCCGCGACACCGCGACGGAAGTCACCCGCAAGCAGATCGAGAACAACCGGGCGCTCAACAAGGAATTTCTCGCCAAGATCGCGGCCGGCGGCGTCAAGGTCACCGAGCTTTCGCCCGAGACCCTCAAGGAGTTCGCCGAGTTCGGCCGGGCGCAATGGGATAGCCTGGGCAAGATCTATGGCGAGGAGCGCGTCAAGCTGCTGCGCGCCGAGATCGCGGAGCTGGATTGATGTCCATGGTGGAGCGAACCCAGTTGGCCCCCGGCGTCGCGGTGGCGCCGGGTTCCGGATCCTCGGCGCTCGACCGGGTCGAACAGGGGATCTACCGGGTGGAGGCGTTCATCGCCGGGGCATCCCTCGTGGTGATGCTCGCCACCATCGTGTTCAGCGTCGTCGCGCGCTATTTCGAACTGCCGGTCCCGAACGTCAGCGAGCTGGGCATCGTCGCCATGGCGCCGCTGACCTTCGTCGGCGCGGCACTCTGCACCTACGCCCGCGCCCATATCAGCGTCGAGATCGCCCAGCAGCTTCCCTCCAAGCTGCTGCGGTCGATCGCCCACGCCGGCGCCATGCTGTCGCAGCTTCTGTTCGCCGGCATCTTCCTCTACGTCGCGTGGGAGTTCTTCGCCTACGCATACGACTCCAACGAGAACCTGATCGACCTGGGCACTCCCGTCGCGGTGCCGGCCGGGTTCATGGTCCTGGGCAGCGCCCTGATGATCCTCCATGCGCTGGCCGATCTCTACCGCCTCGTCACGGGCCAGCCTCATCCGGGATTGCCCCATCCGGGATTGCCCAACTCCGGAGGATTGTCATGACGCCGATCGTCTTCGGTCTGGCGATGCTGCTGCTGATCGGAGCGCCGATCGGCATAGCCTTCGCGCTGGTCGTGCTGCTGAACGTCGAGACCTTCGACCTCTGGCTGGATAGCCTGGGCTCGGTCCCCTACGACAGCGTCATGAGCTTCCCGCTGCTGGCGATTCCGCTGTTCCTGCTGGTCGGCGAGGTCATGAACCGGGGCGGATTGGCGGAAAGCCTGACCGCCTTCTGCGACCTGCTGCTGCGGCGCCTGCCGGCCCGGCTCGGGCATATCGCAATCGGCGCCAGTGCGCTGATGGGCGCCATCACCGGGTCCTCCGTCGCGACGGTCGCCGCCATCGGCGGCACGGTCGGACCGGAGATGGAGCGGCGCGGTTATCGGCGCGGCTACATCGCCTCGCTGGTCGCAGCGGCCGGACTGCTCGGCGTGCTGATCCCGCCGTCGATCCCGCTGATCCTCTACGGCTCGATCGTCGGCGTCTCGATCACGGAACTGTTCCTGGCGACGCTCCTGCCGGGTCTCGTGATGGCCTGCGCCTTCTTCGCGACCCACGCGATGCTGGCACGCCGCGCCCTGGCCAACGGCCGGGAAAGTGCGGCTCCCGAGACCAGCCGCACGCTGTCCCGCGGCCGCCACAACCTGCGCACCGCCTCGGCGCTGTTCCTGCCGGTGCTGGTGCTGGGCGGCATCTACAGCGGCCTGTTCACTCCGACGGAAGCGGCGGCGGTCGCGGCGCTCTACACCATCGTCGTGACGCTGCTCCAGCGGACGCTGCGGACGGACGAACTGCCGGGCGTGTTCAGCACGACGGCGCGGACCGCCGCCGCGATCCTGACGATCATCGCCTTCACGGCCATCTTCAACCGGGCGCTGGTCCTGGCGCAGATCCCGCAGGACATCGCCAGCTTCGCCGTCAGCGTGACCGACAGCCCGCTGGTCTTCCTGGCGATGGTCAACCTCGTCCTGCTGCTGGTCGGCATGTTCATGGAGACCAACGCTGCCGTGCTGCTGATGGGACCGCTGCTGGCGCCCGCCGCCGACCGGTTCGGCATCGATCCGGTCCATTTCGGCATCATCCTGGTGACCAATATCGAGATCGGCCTGCTGACGCCGCCGCTTGCCGCCAACCTCTACGTGGCGGCGCGGACGACGGGGGCCAGCCTGCTCGAGATGGCGCCGTATTTCGGCTGGTTCCTGCTGGCCACGCTGCTGACGCTGACCGCCATCACCTACATCCCTGCGCTGCCGCTCTGGTACCGCGTTTTCTGATCTGGAGACACCCCATGACAGCCCTTCCCACCAGTTCCCGCGCCGCTGTCCTGCGCCAGTTCGGCGAGCCGCTCCGGATCGAGGACGTGCCGGTCCCGCGCGAGATCGAGCCCGGCGCCATCCTGGCCCGGATCGAGACCTGCTCCGTCTGCGGCACCGACGTCCACCTGTCGCGCGGCACGCTGTCGCTCAAGGTCGACCTGCCCATCATCATCGGCCACGAGATGGTCGGCCGGATCGTGGCGCTCGGCTCCGGCTCGGACCGCGACAGCGTCGGCAACCCGCTCCGGGTCGGCGACCGCATCGTCTATACCCACACCGCCTGCGGCTCGTGCTTCTACTGCACCGTCGCCCGCCAGCCGACGCTGTGCGACAACCGCAAGGCCTATATGTACGAGTCGATGGAGAAGCCGCCGTTCCTGATGGGCGGCTTTTCGGAATACGGCTACGTCCTGCCGGAATCGGGCCGCATCCGCGTGCCGGACAACGTTCCCAACGACCTCGCCAGCCTGTGCAGCTGCGCCTTCCGCTCCGTCATGAACGCCACGTCGCAGCTTGGGACGATAGCGCCGACCGACACGGTCGCGATCCAGGGCGCCGGTCCGCTGGGCCTGCTCGCGGCGGCGGTCGCCAAGGTCGGCGGCGCCAGGCGGGTCATCGTGATCGGCGGTCCCTCGGCCCGGCTCGACATGGCGCTGGCCTTCGGCGCCGACGAGGTCATTCCGGTCGAGACGACTTCGCCGGCGGAACGCGCCGAAAAGGTGCGCGAGTTGTCCAACGGACGCGGCGCCGACATCGTCATGGAGTTCACCGGCCATCCCGGCGCGTTCTCCGAGGGGTTGGAGATCGCCCGCAAGGGCGGCCGCTATCTGGTCGTCGGCCAGCTGGGCGACGCCGGCACCGAGATCAAGCCGTCGACGATCGTCAAGAAGAACCTCCAAGTCATCGGCTCGTTCTCGGGAGATGCCGCCAGCTATTGGAAGGCCTTGCAGTTCGTCCAGCGCCACCAGAAGACGATCCCGTTCGACCGCATGATCACCGGCCGCTTCCGCCTGGACGAGGTCAACACAGCACTGGAGCGGATGCGGAAGTTCGAGGAAATCAAGCCCGTCATCGAGATCTGACAAACCATCCGACTGGAACGCGACAGATGCCGCACTACGACGAGAACAACCGCGGCCCCTTGGATGGGGTGAGGATACTCGACCTGTCCCGGCTGGTCGCCGGCAACATGGTAACCCATGTGCTGGCCGACCACGGCGCCGACGTGATCAAGGTGGAGCACCCGCAGAAGGGCGACGACCTGCGCAACTGGCGGGTCGAGGGAGTCGAGATCTACTGGAAGGTCTATTCCCGCAACAAGCGCAGCATGGCGCTCGACATCAAGACCGACGCCGGCAAGGACATCCTGCTGCGTCTGGCCGAGACCGCCGACGTCGTCGTGGAGAATTTCGTTCCCGGCACGCTGGAGCGCTGGGGCCTCGGGCCGGACGTGCTGCATGGACGCAACCCCGGCCTGGTCATCCTCCGCATCTCCGGCTGGGGCCAGACCGGACCCTACGCCAAGCGGCCGGGCTTCGGGACGCTGGTCGAGGCGATGTCGGGCTACGCCCACCTCAACGGCTATCCCGACCGTCCGCCGGTCCTGCCGCCGCTGGCGATGGCCGACATGGTCGCGGGACTATACGGGTCGTC
>NZ_JCACHA010000591.1:11615-18511 GCF_059503625.1 Skermanella sp. | reverse complement strand
CCTATTGATCGGATGCCCGGATACGTTTTCATCCGGCTGGGGCTCGGCTCGCCGAACTCCGCGTCAGTATCGAGTTGACGTAATTGACTTGTGGGAAAACAGGAAGTTGGCCGATCTGCTGCCCCTGATCCATTCGGAAGACGATGCCGGCAAAGTGACGCTGAGTCTGCCCGACGATCTGGATCTGCCAGTCGCGGGGCCGCTGGTCGAAAGCCTGCGGGCGGCATTCAATGAATATTCCGACATCGTGGTGATCGCGGCCACGGTCGAGCGTGCGAGCACCGCGGCGGTGCAGGTGCTGGTGGCCGCGACGCGCCATGCTGACTTTTCCGGACAACGTTTCGCGATCGCGGCGCCGTCGGATGTGCTGACGGATGTCTGCAACGACCTGGGGCTGGCCGGCTGGCTTGAGGAATGGAGCCTGAAATGAAGAAGAAAGTGCTGACGGTCGACGATTCGCGGACCATGCGCGAAATGGTGTCCTTCACCTTGCGCGGTGCCGGTTTCGACGTCGTGGAGGCGATCGACGGGCAGCAGGCGCTCGTCGTGCTGGCCAGCCATAAGGTCGACTTGATCCTGGCCGACCTCAACATGCCCAACATGGACGGCATCACGCTGATCAGGCAGGTCCGTGCCAGCGGCGGGCACCGTACGGTTCCGATCCTGATGCTGACCACCGAATCGGACGACGCCAAGAAGCAGGAAGGGCGCGCCGCCGGAGCTACCGGCTGGATCGTGAAGCCGTTCAACCCGGAAAAGCTGATCCAGGTCGTCCAAAAGGTCATGGGCTGAGTTGCGATGACCGGCGGTTATTCCGACGACCTCAGCCGCTTCAAGCAAACCTATTTCGATGAATGCGGCGAACTGCTTGCCGTCGCCGAAGCCGGATTGCTGCGGCTGTCGCCGCAGAACATCGATTTGGACGAGATCAACGCTGTTTTCCGCGCCGTCCACTCCATCAAGGGCGGAGGCGGCACCTTCGGTTTTTCCGATCTTGTCGCGTTCACGCACGAGTTCGAAGCCGTCATGGACCGGCTGCGGTCGCAGCAGATCGGCGTCACAACCGAACTCGTCGACGTCCTGATCCGCGCCAACGACGTCATGGCCCAGCTTCTGACCTGTGCCCGCGACAACCGCGCCACCCCTCCGGGACTGACCGATGCCGCCGCCGCCGATCTGAAGAGGTTTCTGGCAGCGGTCGCGGAGAAGACCGAAAAGGACGAGCCTGTCCCGGCGGACGGCCCCCTTCCGCAGCAGCCCGTTCGGCGGGAAGCACTGCGCAGCTTCGTCATCTATTTCCGGCCCAAGCAGGACCTTCTGCTGAGCGGCAACGAACCCGCATTCCTGTTGCGGGCGCTGAGGCGCCTGGGTGAAACCGAAATCGTCTGCGACGCCGGTCTGGTGCCGTCGCTTTACGATATGGAGGGCGAAAGCCTTTACCTTTACTGGCAGGTTTCCCTGACGGGAGCGACCGACGAAGCGGCGATCCGGGACGTGTTCGAGTTCGTGGTAGACGATTGTCAGGTCGATATCGTCGAAACGACCGGCCCCGCCGAGGGCGGCGAGGAAGAGGCTTTCGGCCTCTTTTCCGAGAACATGCCCTATGTGCCGCCCGGCCAGCTCACCGTCTATGACGGCGGTGCGAGCCCGGGCGCCGGCGGCGAGCAGCCGGCGGCCCCGACCGCCGCCCGGCCGGCCGGCGAAGCGGGGGGAAGCGGCGGCTCCGGCCTCGGCGGCCATACGATCCGCGTCGATCTCGACAAGGTGGACCGGCTGGTCAACCTCGTCGGTGAAATGGTCATCACCCAGGCGATGATTTCCGAACAGTTGCGCGACGTTCCGCCGGGCACGCTCCAGCAGCTCGTGGAAGGGCTGGAGGAATTGAGCCGGCATACCCGCGAGCTTCAGGAAAGCGTCATGGCGATCCGGGCGCAGCAGGTGCGGTCGGTGTTCTCCCGCATGCCGCGCCTCGTCCGTGAAGTGGCGGCTCAGACCGGCAAGGAAGTCCAGCTCGCGACCTCCGGCGAGACGACGGAAGTCGACAAGACCGTCGTGGAGAACCTGGTCGATCCGCTGACCCACATGATCCGCAACTCGATCGACCACGGGCTCGAATCCCCGGACGAGCGGGAGCGGATCGGCAAGCCGCGCAGCGGCACCGTCCACCTCTCCGCGCGGCACCGCTCCGGCCGCATCGTTATCGAGGTGGAGGACGACGGACGGGGGATCAACCGCCCTCGCGTCCTCGAAAAGGCCGTGGAGCGGGGTCTGGTCGCCGCCGGCGTCAGCCTGTCGGACGAGGAGATCGACAACCTGATCTTCCTGCCGGGGTTTTCGACGGTCGATACGGTTTCCGCCATTTCCGGGCGCGGCGTCGGGATGGACGTCGTCCGCCGCAACATAGCAAGCCTGGGCGGCCGGATCGGCGTCCATTCGACGCCGGGCGAGGGAACGAGGTTCGTCCTGTCGCTGCCGCTCACCCTCGCGGTGCTCGACGGCATGGTCATCTCGGTCGGCGAGCAGCGCTTCGTGCTGCCTCTGACCAACATCATCGAAAGCCTGCGTCCCAAGAGCGCCGACCTTCAGAGCGTCGCCAACCAGTACGACGTCATCATGGCGCGCGGCGAATATGTGCGCCTCGTCTACGTGGACCGCCTCTTCAGGATCGACAACGCCATCGGCGATCCGACGCGCGGACTGGTCGTGCTGGTGGAGACGGAGGAGGGCGGCCGCCTGGGGCTGGTCGTGGACGAAGTCCTCGGCCAGCAGCAGGTCGTCATCAAGAGCCTGGAGAGCAACTTTCAGCGTCTGGACGGCGTATCGGCGGCGACCATCCTGGGCGATGGACGGGTGGCCCTGATCCTTGACGTCGCCGGCCTCCAGACCATGAGCCGGCAGCACACCAACCGCGGTGCCCGCCGCCCGCCGCGGCGCTTGCCTGCTAGGGAACTCGAGACCATGGAAACAGGCGCTTCAGTCGCCCTGCCGAACGCCACGCGGGGCCAGATCGGTTCAGTCGCCAGCGGGCCGATCGCCGCCCAGGAGCAGTACGTCACCTTCACGGTCGGCACGGAAGAATATGGCGTCAACATCCTGTCGGTCCGCGAGATCCGGGGATGGACGCCGGAAACCAAGCTGCCCAACATGCCGGACTTCGTCCGGGGCGTGGTCAACCTGCGCGGCATCATCATCCCGATATTCGATCTGCGCGCCCGCTTCGGCGGCGGTCCGACCGAGGTGACGCGGCGTCACGTGGTGGTGGTGCTTCAGGTCGGCGACCGCACGCGAGGCATCCTTGTCGATGCGATTTCCGACATCCTTACGGTTGCCCGCGACGACGTGAAGCCGCCGCCCGACGTCGACAGCGGATTGATCGACCAGCAATACCTGAGCGGACTGGTAACTGCCGAAAACCGGATGGTGACCCTGCTCGACGTGACCCGATTGTTTGCCGGCGAGGCCGGCGAAGAACTCTCATCCTCTTCTATCCAGATCCCGCATCAGGCCCAGGCCTGATCAGTGCGCCGCGAGGAAATTCCCGACATGTCCGCGACCAACAGCAATTCCTTTCTGGCCCGGCTCAGCATCATCAAGCGCCTATGGTTGGCTTTCGGCCTGCTGGTCGTGCTGCTGGTGGCGGGTTTCGGGTATGGTGGATACAGCCTTCTCTCGGGTCAGAAAGATGTCTCGACGCTTTCGGTCATCGGCAACGATGTCAGGCTTGCCACGAACGTCCGGGGCGCGATCGCCAATTTCCGCGTCTTTTCGCGTCATTATGTCTTTACCGGCGACCCGAAGGTCATACCGCTGGTCCGCGAACGCCAGCGTGAACTCTCCGCCAGGATTGCCGCAGGTAAGGCCGAGATGGCCGATCCCGCCTTTCAGCGCGTGATGGCGGAGATCGACAGCCTCACCTCCAGCTACTTCGCCACCTTCGACAGGATCGCCGATTTCCGCACGCGCGAGGACGCCGTGTTCCGCCAGAAGCTGGAACCGGTGTGGGAGCGGGTCGCTGCCCGCCTTACCGAAATCAAGGACGCGACGGCTGCCGACGGTTCGACGCAGGCGGCGTTCGCCGCCAGCGAGGCCAAGGAGCACTGGCTGCTGGTAAGAACGTTCGCCGACCATCTGCTAACCACCGGCGACAGCGCCGCCAAGGCCAGTGTCGATGCGAACATCGGCGAGATGCGCGAGCACCTTGGAGAGTTGGACAGCGCCCTGAAGAACCCGCAACTCCGCAAATCGCTGGCCGACCTCACCGAGGAGGTCAAGTCGTACGTCGCCGATTTCCAGGAAGCGGTGGCTTCAAGCCAGGAAGCCATCCGTCTGCGTGACGACGTGCTGGTCGCCGCCGGACTGGAACTCAGCAAGAAGACCGACGAAATCGTCGAAGCCGCCGGCAGATCGGCGGTGGCTCTGGAGGCGGCCACGATCGAGGCCAGTCGGAACGCCCTGACCGTCACCCTGATCCTCGGCATCGTCTCGATCCTGACGGGCGTCGTCGCGGCGCAGCTGATCGCCAGAAGCATCACCATCCCCATCAACGGTCTGAGGAAGGTCATGACCGACCTGACCGAGGGCGATCTGGCCGTCACCGTGCCCTTTACCGGCAACAGCGACGAGATCGGCGACATGGCCCGCGCCGTGGACGCCTTCAAGACCGTCTCGGTCGCAGCGGTCCGCACCCGCATCGGGCTCGACAACGTCAGCGCCAACATCATGATGGCCGATGCTCAAGGCGCCATCGTCTATACCAACAAGGCCATCGTGGCCATGTTCTCCGCCTGCGAGAGCGACATCCGGAAGAGCCTGCCCAACTTCGACGTCAAGTCGCTGATCGGCACCAATATCGACGTCTTCCACAAGGATCCGTCGCACCAGCGCCGCCTGCTGGGCGGCTTGACGACGAGCCACAAGGGCATCGCCAAGGCTGGCGGGCATACGTTCCAGGTCAATGCGCACCCCGTCTTCGGCCAGCGCGGCGAACGGCTCGGCACCATCATCGAATGGCGCGATCTGACCGAAGAGATTCAGATCGAGGACGAGATCAGCGGCATCGTCGCCGGCGCGGTTCGGGGCGACTTCTCCAGCCGGGTCGATCTGACCGGCAAGACCGGTTTCTTCCTGACGGTCAGCGAAGGCATCAACAAGCTGGCCGCCAACGTTTCGGCCGTGGCCGAAGATCTGGCTGTTGTGTTGCAGTCGCTGTCGCACGGCGACCTGACGTGCAGGATCGAAAAAGATTACGAGGGCGTGTTCCAGCGTCTCAAGAGCGACTTCAACTCCACTGCCGAAAAGCTCTCCGATATCGTCAGCCGGATCAGCCAGTCCACCGCCGCGATCTCGGAAGCTGCCCGCGAAGTCTCGGCCGGTAGCCTGGACCTTTCGGAACGGACGGAGCAGCAGGCCTCCAGTCTCGAGGAAACGGCAGCCAGCATGGAAGAGCTGGCGGCGACGGTGCGCAGCAACGCCGACAATGCCAAGCAGGTCAACGAGGTCGCCTCGACGGCCCGGACCGCCGCCGACCGTGGCAGCAAGGTCGCCGGCGACGCCGTCGACGCCATGCGCAGGATCGACGCTTCCAGTCAGAAGATCAGCGACATCATCGGGGTGATCGACGAGATCGCCTTCCAAACCAACCTCCTGGCCCTCAACGCGGCGGTCGAGGCGGCGCGTGCCGGCGATGCCGGCTGCGGCTTCGCCGTGGTCCCCCAGGAAGTCCGGACGCTGGCGCAGCGCTCGGCCCAGGCTTCGAAGGAGATCAAGGCGCTGATCATCGACAGCAACACCCAGGTCAGGGACGGCGTCGAACTGGTCGGTGCCGCCGGGGGAGCCTTGTCGGATATCGTCGCGGGCGTCAGCCGCGTCGCCGATCTGGTCGCGGAGATCGCCCGCGCCACCGCCGAGCAGGCCAACGGCCTCGACGAGATCAACGGCGCCGTCGCCCAGATGGACGAAATGACCCAGAAGAACGCGGCGCTGGTCGAGGAAAGCTCGGCGGCGGCCCGGTCGATGGAAGGGCAGGCCCACGACCTCGGATCGCTGATTTCATTCTTCAGCGTGGCCGGCGGACTTGCCCAGCAGGATGCAGGGTTCGCGCAGGCGGGGCATGGCGGGCATGCCGGGTCGTCCCGCCCGGCGCCGCTGACCGTCCGCAAGGGTGTCGTTCAGGGACGTGGTGCCCCGGCGCGCGCCGGTGCACCACCCCGTGCGCCCGACGTCAAGCGGCCGGCTGCCCATGCGTCCACGCTGCGCCGCGTCGAAACCGCCGACGATCCCGACTGGAAGGAGTTCTGACCAGCGGTCGGAAAACCGTATTTGCGGCCTTTTGATGACATTTGCGGCCAGGACCGGGATGTCGGCATCCCAGGGGCGCAGCCCCCGGATGGAAACGGAATCGGAAAAACGACGTGACGGACAGATCGGCAGGAGCGAACAGATCGGCAAACGGGGGGCGGCAGCGTGAAGGCACGCTGCCGCGGTCCAGCGGCGAGCGGGAATTCCATTTCACCCGCGGCCATTTCGATCAGATCGCGGCGCTCCTCCAGCAGCTTACCGGCATAACGCTGGCCTCGCACAAGGTCGAGATGGTCTATTCAAGGCTGGCCCGCCGTCTGCGCGACCTGGACCTGCCAGATTTCGATGCCTACTGCGCTTTCCTGTCGAGCCAGCAGGGTGAGAACGAGATCGGCCTGCTGGTCAACGCCCTGACCACCAACCTGACCCGGTTCTACCGCGAACCTCACCACTTCGAGCATCTGGCCAAAGTCGTCCTGCCGCATGTCAGGGATTGCCAGGCGAAGGTCACGACCAAGCCGCGCCTGCGCATCTGGTCGGCGGGATGCTCGTCGGGCGAGGAGCCGTACACCATCGCGATGACGGTCCTGTCGACCCTG
>NZ_JCACHA010000591.1:8757-11605 GCF_059503625.1 Skermanella sp. | reverse complement strand
ACATCGATACCCACATGGTCGAAACGGCGCGGCGCGGCATCTATGCCGCCGACAATGCGACCGCCATCCCGGCCGCCGTCCGGGACCGCCATACCTCGGTTCAGCAGCAGGGATCGCGCACGATGCTCGCGATGAGCGACGGACTGCGCCGGCTGATCACCTTCAAGCCGCTGAACCTGCTGGAGGACTGGCCGATGCGCGGTCCTTTCGATGCGATCTTCTGTCGTAACGTCCTGATTTATTTCGATCGTCACGGCAGGAGTCAGGTCATCGGAAAATTCCACCAGCTCCTGGCTGCCGGCGGTTACCTGTACCTTGGACATTCGGAAAGCCTCTATGGCGTCTCCGACCAGTTCGAGCAGGTCGGTCCGACCAGCTATCAGGCGGTATCATGAAGCCGGCCTTACCCATCACGGCCATCGCGGCACGCACGACCATCAGGAAGAGCGGAGCGAAGGCTATTATCATCCCGGCTTCAGCGCACATGCCGTGAAGGTCCTGCTCGGAGAGCACAAGATTTCCCAGCGGCCGGACGAGATGCTGGTGACGACGCTCGGATCGTGCATAGCCGCCTGCATCCGCGATCCCGTCCTGCAACTCGGAGGCATGAACCATTTCCTGCTGCCGCAGGCGCCGCGCGGCCACGACGAGGGCGCCGCCGCCGCGGCCCGCTACGGCGGTGTCGCGATGGAGCGCCTTATCAACGAGATCCTGCGGCGCGGCGGCCGGCGCGACCGGCTGGAAGTGAAGGTCTTCGGCGGCGCCAAGGTGATCGCCAGCAGCAATCCGATCGGCAAGCATAATGCGGAGTTCGTCCTGGAATTCATCAGGGCGGAAGGGCTGACGCTGGTCGGGCAGGACCTGGGCGGCATGCTGGCCCGGCGGGTCCACTACTTTCCCAGCACCGGACGGGTCATGCGGCGGCTGCTTCGGAAGGAGGCGGTTCCGGACATGATCCAGAGCGAAATGCGTTTCATGTCCGATCTGAAGACCAAGCCGGTCGAAGGCGATATCGAGTTGTTCGGGGATTGATGATGGCCAAGCCGATCCGTGTTGCGATCGTCGACGACAGCGCGCTGATGCGGCGGATGCTGACCGAGGCCCTGTCGGCGGAACCGGGATTCGAGGTGGTCGGCCACGCGGCCGACCCCTTCGAAGCCAGGGAAATGATCAAGGCGACCAATCCGGATGTCCTGACGCTGGACGTCGAGATGCCGAAGATGGATGGGTTGACCTTTCTCGACAAGATCATGACGCTGCGTCCGATGCCGGTCGTCATGGTCTCGACCCTGACTCGGGAAGGCGCCGATGCCACCGTCAAGGCTCTCGAGCTTGGGGCGATCGACTGCATCGGCAAACCGAACGGCGCGGAGGGCGAGCGCTTCGCCGATTTCCGCGACGAGTTGATCGGCAAGCTTAAGCTCGCCGCCAGTGCCCGCTTGGGTGCGCCGCGTCCCAAGCCGGTCCGCGCCAAGGCGGCGGGACGCGCCGGCGGCAGCCGGCTGATAGCGCTGGGGGCATCGACCGGCGGGGTCGAGCGTATCAGGGACATCCTGGAAGCCTTGCCGGAAGGATCGCCGCCGATCCTGATCGTCCAGCACATGGGCGCTTTCTACGTTCCCAGCTTCGCCGCGCGTCTGGACCGCCAGTCGGCGCTGACGGTCAGGGTTGCGGAGCATGGTGCGCGGGTGAATGTCGGCGAGGTGCTGATAGCGCCGGGCGACCGGCACCTGGCGTTGCGGAAGGACGCATTCGGCTATAGCTGCGAGATATCCGACGGACCGCCGGTCAGCGGTCACCGGGCTTCCGTCGATGTCCTGTTCAATTCGGTCGCCGAAGTGGCCGGCGCCGGCGCCGTCGGCGTCATCCTCTCCGGCATGGGCCGCGACGGAGCTTCCGGCATGGCCGCGATGCGGGACGCCGGCGCCTGGACCATCGGCGAAAACGAACAGAGCTGCGTCGTCTACGGCATGCCCAGGATGGCCAAGCTGGCCGGCGGCGTCGCCGTCGAGATGCCGCTGAACCAGATCCCGGCCGAAATGCTGCGTGCCGCCGCCGCTCCCGGCGACCGCCCGAAATGACGCGGCTTGCGATGATGCGCTGGAGGGGCTGACCGATGGCATTCGGATTGTTGAAGATTACCGGCGGCAGGGCCGCGGCGCCCAGCGTGGCCCTGCCTGCCGACCTGCGGCCTCAGGACGGGGGAGCCGGCTCCGGCGCCGATACGTCCATTGCCGGCTATGACGAATTGCTGGCCCGCTGGCTTGGCTTCTCCGACATGCAGCACCAGTGCCTGGATGCCTTGGCGAACGAGGTGCGGCGGACCAGTGAACTGGTCGAAACCAGCACGATCGAGATCAGCTCCCGCTTCCGCGACCTCGCAGCCTCCGCGAAGGAGCAGACACAGCGGGTCGAGGACATCATCTCGGTCGCCAACTCCGTCACGATAGACGGAGAGTCGATAGCGCTGGACCATGTCGTCGCGACCATGCAGGAAATCCTGGTCGAGATGGTCAACAACATCGTCAACCTGTCCAAGCAGGCGATGACGATGGTCTATGTGCTGGACGATGTCGTCCGCGATGTCGGCGAGGTCGAGAAGAGCATCGCCGACATCGACGAGATCAACCGTCAGACCAACTTCCTGGCACTCAACGCAACGATCGAGGCCAGCCGGGCGGGAGAGGCCGGACGGACCTTCGCCGTCGTGGCGAACGAGGTGCGCCAGCTCTCCAAGGCGACAGGCGATCTGGCCGGAAGGATGCGGGACAAGGTCGGCGCTGTCGTGATCGGCGTGCGGCGAGGGCACGAGATCCTGCGCGACATCGCCAATACCGACCTGTCGCCG
>NZ_JCACHA010000591.1:0-8747 GCF_059503625.1 Skermanella sp. | reverse complement strand
GCTCGCCAAGGACCGCATCGACATGACGATGATGAGCCTCGTCTCGCAGAGCCATCATTTCCAGAGCGTCCTCCAGGATGCGGCGCGGGTTTCGACCGAAATATCCGCCCACATCAACCAAGTCATCACCCGCATGCAGTTCCAGGATCTGGCAAAACAGCGCCTGGACCATGTGATCGACGGCATGACCGTCATCTCCGCCGGGTTGGACGATTTGGGCGGGCGGACCCGTTCCGCGCTGCCTGCCGGGACCGAGGCTTCGTTCCCCCAGGAATGGCTGGACCGCCTGCTCTCCGGGATGACGCTGAGCGAACTGCGCCAGCGTTTCGTGCGGCGCATGCTGCTGGACGGGACGGCGCTCGATACCAACGGCGCGCTCGATCTCGATGCAGCATATCCGGACGTGGAGGCGCCCTATGGCGGTGGCGACAATGACGATAATATCGAATTGTTTTAAATGCTATATAGTATTACAATCGCCGGTGAGTATGCCGGTAGTGAAGGGGCAAGGTGATTTATGGATTATCGAATTGAACAGAATGGCGCCGAACTTAAGATCTCCCTCTCCGGCCGGCTGACCTTCAACGATCACGGCAAGGTACGCGCCATGATCCAGGAGATGGTCCAGAGCAGCGCCAGCCGGCAGATCCTCGTGATCAGCGGCCTGGAATTCGTCGACAGCTCAGGGCTCGGCATGATCCTCGTCGCCCGTGAAGAAGTCAGCCAGCTCAACAAGAACCTGACTCTGCGAGGGGCTCAGGGACAGGTCAAGCGCGTCTTGACCGTCGCTCAACTCGGCAAAGTCATCGACATCGAAGACTGACGTCAGGGATCGGTGATCAAGAATGCAGGCGAACACACTGTACGGCGTCGGCCTATCCGCCGAGCGTCTTGAGGAGTTTGCCTCGGCATCCGCCATCGGGTGCGGTCGGGCCGCAGCCGGCTTGCCCGCCGACTGGGAGCTTGACGGCGCCGCCGTGCTGGCAGCAAACCTCAGCGATGAGAGTTTTGGTGAAATTCTCAGCCGTGGCGCCCGCACATGCATCGAGATCGGCGAACTGGCCGTATCGGACGTCGCGGCATCGCTGCGTCTCGCCGAGGCCAGTTCGATCTTCGTGTCCCTGACGACGGTGTCGGCCTATCGGTTCCAGCTTGCCCACCGCATCGTCCAGGCACTCGACCGGCGGCAGCCGGTGGGGGAGGAGCGGTGCTACGACATGGAGCTGGCATTGCAAGAAGCGATCAGCAATGCCGTCATCCACGGCAACCTCTCCGTTCATAGTCTTGAAAATCCGTCGCTGACGGCGCTGGAACGGTTTTCCAACGAAGTCGAGGGCCGCCTTGCCGATCCGGAGCTTGCCTGCCAGCGGTTGAAGGTGGCGGCCCTGCTGGGAGATGGCGGGATCGCCATCGACGTGATCGACCAGGGACCCGGATTCGTACCCGGGACGCGCAAGTCGAGCGTTGCGAGCGGGCGCGGCATTTCGTTGATCGAGACGCTCGTATCGGGCTGGGAACTGCTGGATGACGGGCGCCGCATCCGGCTGAGGTTCGACCGATGACCGGCGCTCCTGCTTCAGCGGAAGCCCGCCAGATCGGCATCTACGATTGCCTGATTCTGGTCGTGGACGATACCGACTTCAACCGCACCCTCATCACCGCGATGCTTCGGCAGGCCGGGTTCCGGCGGATACAGCATGCGGTGGACGGTATCGACGCGCTCCGGAAGATCGGCGACGAGCTGCCCGACCTCGTCATCCTGGACATCGTCATGCCGGGGCTGGACGGGTTCGAGGTTTGCCGCCATCTGCGGGCGGACCCCCGGTTTTCCGACCTTCCCGTGCTCGTCCAGACCGCGCTGTCCAACACCGAAGACCGCAACAAGGCGTTCCAGCTTGGAACGACCGATCTGATCACCAAGCCGATCGACCGCAACGAGTTGCTGGCGCGGGTCCGCATCCATCTGGAAAACCGAGTCCTGATCCAGGACCTTCAGCTTTATCGGGCACGTCTGGAAAGCGAACTCGGCATGGCGCGGGAGATGTACAATCACCTGTTGCCGACACCGGCGCTGTTCGACCAGATCGGCCGCGACAGCGGGGTCCGCATCCGCCATCACACCGCGGTTTCCAGCGAATTGGGCGGCGATCTGTGGGGCATCATTCCCCTGTCAGAGCGCCGCTTCGGGCTCTACCTGCTCGACATGACCGGCACGGGCGTATCCGCGGCACTGAACGCGTTCCGGATGCATACGGTGCTGCATGAACTGGCGCCCTTGGCGGGCGACCCCTCGCGCTTCCTCGGCGAGGTCAATGCGCGGGCGGTGGACCTGTTCGAATCGGGGGAGCGGGTCTCCGTCATCTACGGCGTGATCGATCCCATGATCGGCACCTTCACCTACGCCACCGCCGCGGCCGGCCGGCCCATCCTGCTTCAGTGCGGCAGCCGGGTGGCGGAACTCGGCGACAGCGACGGCGCGTCGGTCGGCGAGAGTGGCGGCAGCGTGTTCCCCGCCCGTGTCCTGCCGTTCGGGCCGGGCGCCCGTTTGCTTCTGTACAACAACGCGGTGGCCGCGGCCTTGCCGGTGGAGTGCATTTCATCCGCTCCGAAAGCGCTTGCCGAGCTGGCCGCCCCCGCCCTTGGCTCGCCGACGCTGGCCGAGGCCTGCGCCCGCGTGACGTCGGCGCTGGCGCGTGTGGTCGGCGACCGTCCGCGTGAGGACATGACGCTGATCTTCCTTGCCAAGGAGGTATTCCAGTCACCGAGGGCCAAGGTAGCGTCATGACAGGAACGTCATCCGCTTCGGTCAATATCAGGAGCTCCCGGATCCTTGTCGTCGATGACAACCGGGTCAACCGGCACCTTCTGGTGGCGGTACTCCAGCGTGGCGGCTTCTCCAATGTCGGAACGGCGGAGGACGGCGTCGATGCACTGGCCAGGATCGGCGAAGCTCCGCCGGACCTGATGCTGCTCGACCTGATGATGCCGAAGATGGATGGGTTCGAGGTGTGCCGTCAAGTCAGGGCCAACCCGGCCTGGAAGGACCTGCCCATCCTGGTCCAGAGCAGCCTGTCCAGCTCGGACGACCGGAAGCACGCGTTTTCCGCCGGCGCCACCGACTTCGTGACCAAGCCGATCAACGCGACGGAGCTATTGTCGCGGGTTCGTATACACCTGGAGAACCAGGCTCTGCTGCGCGACCTGCAACAGTACCGCAACCGGCGGCAGACGGAGCTGGCGCTGGCGCGGAGCATGCAGGAACGGCTGCTGCCGCCGCCGTCGCGGCTGGCTCAGGCCAGAACTGACCTTGGATTGAGCCTGTCGGCTCATTTCGAGCCTTCGTCTGAGCTTGGCGGCGATTTCTGGGACTTGCGGCGCGGCGACCGTGACCGGCTGATCGTCTGGCTGGTGGACTTCTCCGGCCATGGCGTCGGTGCGGCGCTCAACACCTTCCGGTTGCATGCAATCCTGCGCCAGATGGACCTGAGCAACTTCGATCCGGCCGAGCATCTGCGCGAAGTGAACGAACGGGTCTGTCCGCTTCTGCGGAACGGCCAGTTCGCGACCATGCTGGTCGGCGTGGTCGATCAGGCGACCGACACGTTCCACTACGCTTCCGCCGGCGCTCCGGCCCCGATGATCCGGCAGCCGGGCGACGACGTGCCGGAGTTCGGTGACAGCAGCGGGCTGCCGGTCGGCATCCTCGCCTCGGCCCGTTACGAGAACCGCGACATTCCCCTGCCGGTCGGTGCCCGGCTGTTCCTCTACAGCGACGGCGCCAGCGAACTCTGGACCAGTGACGACACCGTGCTGGGTGAGGAAGGGCTGCTGGAGATCGCCCGGCAACACATGCACCTTCCGGACGACAACCACTTTCTCGACGGCGTCCTCGACTCGCTGGCGGCGCTGGGGAGCTTCAACGACGACGTGACGGCCCTCGTCCTTACGCGGCGCAGGTAGGTTGGTTTTTCAATCTGCAATTGGCTCATAAAAAGCGGCGGCGAAGCCGGCCTTGGACCGGCTGACCTCGTTGAACGGACGTTTCAGACTGCCCTTGAAGTAGGTCTTCACCAACGTCTGCCACGTCGGAATCGGCTCCAGCCCCTTCTCGGCGCAGACATGTTCGAACCAGCGCCGGCCGGCGGCGACGTGGGTGATCTCGTCGTCGTGGATGATCTGCAAGGCATCCGCCGCCGCGTCGTCTCCGAATTTCCGGAGGTTGAGAATCATCGCCGGCGTCACATCCAGACCGCGTGCTTCGAGAACCAGCGGAACGACGGCCAGCCGGGCGGCCAGATCATGGGCGGTGTCCTGGCTGGATTGCCACAGACCGTCATGGGCGGGCAGGGCGCCGTAGCGGCTGCCGTATGTTTCCAGCAGTCGCGACAGCATGTCGAAATGCCGCGCTTCGTCGTCGGCGACTTGGACCCAATCGTCGCTGAACTCCTTGGGCATATCGGAGCCGAAGCGGGCGACGATGTCCCAGGACAGGTCGATGGCGTTCAGTTCGATGTGGGCGAGGGCGTGAACCAACACTGCCCGTCCGGCGGCGCTGCCGCCTTTCCGGCGGGGCGGCATGTCGCGGACGGGGCGGAGCTCCGGTTCGGAAGGTCGGGCCGGGCGGCCTGGAACAGGATCAGCGACAGGTTGCGAAATAGCGCCGGCTCGCCACTCCTGGGCGAACCGGCGGGAGAGTCGGACTTTCTCGGCAGGGTCCGCCGTGGTCAGGACGGTGACGGCGGCGGTGCTGAGGTTCATCGCCGGCCGTAGGCGACGAACTCGCCGTTGAGGTAATCGGGCTTGCCGTAGCCCAGGCGCTTGCCGTCGGGCGTTTCGATCGAACCGCCGGCGGCGAGCAGGATCGCGTGGCCGGCTGCGGTGTCCCATTCGGAGGTCGGGCCAAAGCGGGGATAGATGTCGGCTTCGCCGCGCGCGATGATGCAGAACTTGAGGGCGCTGCTGGAGTGGCGGTGTTCCTTCACCAGCTTGCCTTGAAGGAAAGCGTCGAGCTTGGCGCGGTCACCGTGCCGGCGACTCGATAGACAGACCATTCCATCCGCCGGAATGGTCCGGGCGGAGATCGGAACGTCGTGCCGGCCCTGTTCGCAGTGAACGGCGGTCCCCGGACCGGCGGCGGCGTAAAGGTCGCCGTCTACCGGCAGGTACATCACGCCGAGCACCGGAATGCCGTTGCTGACCAACCCGATGTTGACGGTGAACTCGCCGGTGTGTTCGACGAAGCTGCGGGTGCCGTCCAGCGGATCGACCAGCCAGAAGATCGGGTGGTCGCCGGGGGGAGACTTGCCGGAAGCGTATTCCTCCTCCGAGATTACGGGGATATTCGGGGTCAGGTGATGGAGGGCCGGCAGGATGACGGCTTCGGCGGCGTGGTCTGCCGCCGTCACCGGGCTGCCGTCCGGCTTCACATGGGCGGAAACCGTGTCGGTGTAGTAGCGCAGAATAACCTGACCGGCCTCCCGCGCGATGGCCTTCACGGCAGGCAGTAGTTTAGCAAAGCCCTGATCCAGGCTGAAATCCGCCATAAGTCCCCCAAAGCTCACAAGGAGGTGAGCATACGCCTCGCCGTGAGCCTTGGGAAACCCCGGCGACGCTATTCAGCGGCCATTGCGGGCCGTTCCGCATTGATCAAACGCCAAATCTTTTCCGGTGTTGCAGGCATGTCCACATGCCGGACGCCGAAGACCGACAGCGCATCGACCACCGCGTTGATGACGGCGGGCGGTGCCCCGATGGCGCCGGCCTCACCTGCGCCCTTCATGCCGAGGGCGTTGGTGGTGCTGGGCACCTCGTTCAGCTTGAACTGGACGAAGGGGAGGTCGGTGGCGCGCGGCAAGCCGTAGTCCATGAAGGACCCGGTCAGGAGCTGTCCGGTATCCGGATCGTAGACGCATTCCTCGTGGATCGCCTGTCCGATGCCCTGGCCGACGCCGCCATGGACCTGACCGGCCAGCATCATCGGGTTGAGCACCTTGCCGAAATCGTCGACCACGGTGTAGCGGACGAACTCGATCCCGCCGGTATCCTCGTCGATCTCCAGCTCGCAGATGTGGCAACCGTTGGGGAAGGTCGAGGCCGGCGGCGTCCACTGCCGTTCCTCGTCGAAGGCGAAGCCGCCGCCGGCGGGGGCATTGGCCTTGGCGACGTCCTGGATCGTCACCTTGCGGTCGGTGCCGGCGATGGTGAAGGTGCCGTCGTCGAACTCGATATCGACGGCAGCGGCTTCCAGCATCTCGGCCGCCTTGGCGCGGGCCTTCTCGATCACCCGCTCCGCCGTGTCGGACAGGGCGGCGCCGCCGACCGGGATCGAGCGCGAACCGCCGGTACCGGAGCCGAAGCTGATGCGGGCGCTGTCGCCCTGGACGATCTCGATGTCCTCGACCGGAACGCCGAGCCGGGCGGAGACGATCTGGGTATAGGCCGTCTCGTGACCCTGGCCGTTGGACTGGCTGCCGATCAGGACCGTCACCTTGCCGGCCCCGTCCATCTGGATCGTCGCCTGCTCCGGTCCGCCGCCCGAACAGGCTTCGATATAGGTGGACATGCCGATGCCGCGCAGCTTGCCCTTGGCGCGGGCCTCTTTCCGGCGCTGCTCGAAGCTGTCCCACTCCGACAGGGCGAGGGCGTCGTCCATGTTGCGGGCGAACTCGCCGGTATCGTAGACCAAGCCGAGGGAGGTGCTGTACGGCATCGCTTCCGGCGGGATGAAGTTGCGCCGGCGCAGCTCGCCGGGGTGCATCTTCAGCTCGCGCGCCGCCGCATCGACCAGGCGTTCCAGCAGATAGGCCGCTTCCGGCCGCCCGGCTCCCCGATAGGCGTCCACCGGGTTGGTGTTGGTGAACACACCCTTGACCAGGATGTGGATCGCCGGAGTCGTGTAGACGCCGGCCAGCATCGCGGTGCCGGCATCGGTCGGGATGTAGGGGCCGAAGTTGGAGAGATAGGCCCCGAGGTTAGCGACGGTGGAAACCCGCATCGCCAGGAACTTGCCGTCCGCGTCCAGCGCCAGATCGGCGTGGGAAACGTTGTCGCGGCCGTGGTCGTCGCTGAGGAAGGCCTCGCTCCGGTCGGAAGTCCACTTGACCGGGCGGTTCAGCTTGCGCGCGGCGAACACCGACAGGACGTATTCCGGATACATGAAGATCTTCATGCCGAAGCCGCCGCCGACATCGGTCGTCAGGACGTGGAACTTCTCTTCCGGCTCGTTGAAGATCTGGGTGGCGAGCTGGGTCCGCATGCCGTGGACGCCCTGGCTCGACACGTAGAGGACGTAGCGGTCCTGGTCGTCGATGGTGGCGAGGCAGGCCCGCCCTTCCATCGGCGTCGGGGCGACGCGGTTGTTGATCAGGTCGATGCTGACGACCTTGGCCGCCTTGGCGAAGCCGGCTTCGGTCGCGGCCTCGTCACCCTTTTCCCAGAGGAAGCTGAGGTTGCCGGGCGCCTGTTCCCACACCTGCGGGGCGTTGGGGGCGAGCGAACCGGCGGTGTCTGTGATGGCGGGAAGCTGGCTGTAATCGACGAAGATCAGCTCGCTGGCGTCGCGCGCCGCATCCAGCGTTTCCGCGACGACGAAGGCGACGGGATCGCCGACATGCCGGACGCGGCCCTTGGCGAGGGCCGGGCGCGGCGGCGTCACCAGCGGCGAACCGTCCTTCTGGACCAGCGGAACGTTGCAGGGAATGTTCTGGATGCCGGCCGCCTCAAGGTCCTCGACCGTGTAGATCGCCACGACGCCGGGGGCGTTGCGGGCTTCTTCCAGGTCGATGGAGACGATCTCGGCGTGGGCCTGCGGCGACCGCAGGACATAGGCGTATGTCTGACCCGGTAGGGAGATGTCGTCGGTGTAGCGCCCGCGTCCAGTCAACAGGCGGGCATCTTCGGTACGCGGAACCGCTTGGCCAATGCCGAACTTGGTCATGTGCTCTTCAACCCCCCAGATGGAACCCGATTCGGTGAACTCTTTGTTTGGCCTGCCGTCGCGGTGCGTTGCCACGGAAGGCAGGCGGTATAGAGTTTAAGCGACATATGCCGGATGACAAACCCCGCATTCGCTCAAGGCTGTCATGTAATGGTGCGCATGGCTGGAACCACCTTGGCGGAGGATATGTTGCCGGCAGGGCTATGAACTGGAAACAACATGTGCGGACGCTACACCCTTGCCACCCCCGTCGCGGAATTGAGCCGGATCTTCGGCTTTTCCGAACTGCCCAATCTGGCGCCCCGCTACAACATCGCCCCGACCCAGGAGATCGCCGCCGTCCGCCTGCTGCGCGACGAGGAGCGGCGCGAGCTGGTGCTGATGCGCTGGGGGCTGGTGCCGTACTGGGCCGACGATCCGTCCATCGGCAGCCGGATGATCAACGCACGGTCGGAGTCGGTCGCGGACAAGCCGGCCTTCCGCAGCGCCTTCGCCCGGCGGCGCTGCCTTGTGCTGGTCGACGGCTTCTATGAATGGCAGCAGCATGGCGTGCCCAAGGGCGGCAAGAAGCAGCCCTACCGCATCCGCCGGCGCGACGGCCAGCCCTTCGCCTTCGCCGGGCTGTGGGAAAGCTGGAAAGGTCCGAAGGGCGGCCCCGAACTGGACCAGCCGCTGGAAACCGCGACGATCGTGACGACGGACGCCAACGAGGTGCTGAAGCCGCTGCACCACCGGATGCCGGTGATCCTGGCCCCCGAAGACTACGACGCGTGGATGAACCCCGAAACGCCGAAGGACGCCGCCGAAGCGC